>NZ_JBDPLV010000075.1:0-50377 GCF_039871605.1 Acrocarpospora sp. B8E8
GAGGACGCCGATGTGATCGTCAGTCATGTCGGGCTGGCGGAACGGGCCCGGGTGAGCGCTCCGGGTGTGGTGCTGGTGCCGTTCCAGATTTTCATCGGTGATCCGGCGGTGACCAGGCTGGTGACGGCACTCAAGAACGGCGGCACCATCGACGGCTGACCCAAAGGCTCAGGGGCGCGTTGACTGCGGTCGGAGGGCCATGCCGTGACCACGAGCAATTCGGAGTTCCAGATATCCGGCCCGCGCCACGACCGGCGCGGGCCGGTTCGCTATCTCTGGTCCCACCTACTCCTCCTTCGCGGACCGCCGCCGCGCCACCTCCACGCCCCACCGATGCCTCAGCCACTCAACGCCCGCGTAGAAGGCGACCACTCCGGGCAGGGTGAAGAACGCCGAGCCCCAACCCTGCTGCAGGTGCACGTCGCAGGTCTTAGGGCCGCAACCGTTGGTACGACCAGCGCCTTCCGCCGGCCCGGTCCTCGAGGTAGAGCATTCCGGTCAGTACGGCGAGCAGTGCGGCCAACTGGGCCCACCCGAGGACGATCCCGGCCGGGATCGTGGCGAGTACCGCCACGGCGGCCGCGGCCCGGAACCGGACGGGCCTGATGCGCAACACCAGCCGGAACGCGACGTCGGAGAGCAGGTACACGGCTAGGCCGGCCGCTAGCAGCGTCGCCTGCGGAAGTTCGAGGTGCCCGGAGGCATGGCCGACCGCCTTCTTGATGCCGGCCGCCACCGCGACGATGCCGAGGAGCAGCCCGAGGTAGGCCCAGCCGTAGGCGTTGAATGCGGCCCGGGCCCGCTGGCGCGGCTCGACCGCCTCCAGCGCCGACTCGGCCCGCTCGTCGTCGCCGAAGTAGATCCACCACATCAAGTAGGCGATCGACAGGCTGAGCACGCCGACCGCGACCAGCGACAGGTCCAGCTCAACCCCGACGGCCCCCGCCCCGATGACTACCAGCGACTCACCGAGAGCGACGATGATGATGAGCCCGTGCCGTTCAACGAAGTGCGACGGCGAGATGATGAACCTGTCGACCGGATCGATATACGGCGAGGCCCGTTGAATCAGGACCGCCAGGAGCCACAGGCCCCACCGCCACCCGCCCGGGATGAACCCGCCGACAAGGATGAGCGTCGCGCTCAGCAGGTTCAGCGGTGCCAGCGTCCGGAACGCCCGGACCATCCCGGGTCCACCGGCCAGCGCGAACAGTCCGGTGTGGACAGCGTTGGCCACGAAGTACCCGAGCCCGAACGCCCACCCGGCCGAGGTGAACGCGGCCGGGATCGCCTGCGCCATGATCAGGAAGCCGGCCATCCCGGCCAGCATGAGGGCCCGGCGGCCCGGGCTGTTCGGCACGATCGCGTTGGTCAGCCAGGCGTACGCGCTGTACATCCACATGATGGTCGCGAGCATCAGGACGGCCTCGGCGGTCCCGGCCCAGGTCAGATGGCTGGCCAGCGTGGCGGTCAGCTGGGTGGCGGCGAACACGAAGACCAGGTCGAAGAACAGCTCGAGCGTGCTCACGCGGGCCACGGGCGGGGAGGGGACTGCCACGTCGCAACCTTAGTCCTGGCAGAGCAGTTGGTTCAGAGGAGGTCGAGACCTGCCGCGACGACGCTGTCGGTGTCGAGGCCGTGGTAGCGGTACACCGATTCCAGGTCCCCGGACTGGCCGAACCGGGTGACGCCGAGGTGGCTGGCGCGGATCTGGTTGATCCCGGCGAGGAAGGCGAGGGTGTGCGGGTGCCCGTCGAGGAGGGTGACGAGCGGTGCGGCCCGGCGGGCGGGGAAGGCGGCGTCGAGGATCCACGTCTCCGCGGCGCCGCGGCCGGCGCGGGCCTGGACGGCGTCGAAGAGCAGGCCGGGGCTCGTCACGCAGACGACGTCGACGGGGGTGCCGAGCGATTCGAGCCGTTCGGCGGCGGCGAGGGCTTCGGGCATGGTCGCGCCCATCGCGGCGATCGTCAGCGCGGGGGTGTCGGCGTCGGCCCGGCGGAGGAGGTAGGCACCCGCGACGACCTGGCGGCGGCGTCGTTCCCGGGCGGCCGGGTCGGCGGGGACCGCGGCGAGTGACTGCTCGACCGGGCGGGTGGACAGCCGTAGGTAGGCCGAGCTGCCGTCGGGGCGCCCGAGGCGGGCGAGGGAGGCGAGCAGGGTCCATTCGGTGTCGAGGGCGAACGCCGGTTCGTACGTGATGCAGCCGGGCTGTTCCAGCCCGACGGACGGGGTGGTGATCGACTGGTGTGCCCCGCCCTCGGGGGCCAGGGTGACCCCGGAGGGGGTGCCGACCAGGATCGACTGCCCGCCCGCGTAGATCCCGAACGACCAGGGTTCCAAGGCGCGTTCGACGAACGGGTCGTAGAGCACCCCGATCGGCAGCAGCGGCTGGCCCCAGCGGGACCAGGTGGCGCCGAGCTCGCCGAGCGCGCCGACGAGGTTGCCCTCGGCGATGCCGAGCTCGATGTGCTGCCCGGTCGGGCGTTCCCGCCAGTGCAGGATCGTCTCGGGGTCGTCCTCGAACCAGTCCCGGCGCTCGTCGGGTGACCAGACGCCGACCTTGTTCACCCAGCCGCCCAGGTTCGTCGACGACGACACGTCCGGGCACAGCGTCACGATCCGGCGGGCGGCGTCGGGGGCGGAGCGGGTCAGGTCGAGCAAGGCCCGGCCGAGGGCGGCCTGGGTGGTGGCCTTCCCGGCAGGGGTGCGGCCGATGTCGGCCGGTAGCGCGGGCGCCGGGACCGGGTCGATCGGGTCACGGCGCAGCCGCTGCGCCGTGACCGTGCACAGCCGCGCCGCCTCGGTGCCCTCCGCGAAGCGCTCCCACGGATTCTCCAGCGAGGTCCCGCACCGCGCGGCGAGATCGCGCATCTGCTCCTCGGACAGCAGCGAGGAGTGATTCTGCGGGTGTCCTTCGGAGGGGAGCCCGAAGCCCTTGACCGTGTAGGCGAAGATCACGGTGGGCCGGGCGTCGTCGATCGCGGCGAAGGCGTCACCGATCGCGCGCAGGTCGTGCCCGCCGAGGTTGCGGATCGCGGCGTGCAGCGTGGCGTCGTCCAGGGAGGCGACGAGAGAGGCCGGCACGCCGGCGTCGGCACCGGTGCCGGGCAGCCGTTCGCGCAGCTGGGCGAGGGTGCAGCGGAGCAGCCGCTGGTACTCGGGATTGGGCATCTCGTCGATGCGGCGGCGCAGGTGCTCCCCGCCGGGCCGGGTGAACAGCTCCTCCAGCAGGTGGCCGTACTTGACGGTGAGGACCTGCCAGCCCGCGGCGTCGAACATGCCCTGCAATCGCGGGGTGCCGATGTCGGGTACGACCCGGTCCAGGGACTGCCGGTTCAAATCGACGATCCACACGACCTCGCCGAGTTCGGCGACCATCGGGTCGCAGATCGCCTCCCACACCGCGCCCTCGTCCAGCTCGGCGTCCCCGACCAGCGAATACTGGCGTCCTGCCCCGGCCTGGTCGCCCAGGGTGGAGACGTAGCGGCGCGCGAGCGCACCCCAGATCGGCGCCGTGGCGCCGATCCCGACCGAGCCGGTGGAGTAGTCGACCGGATCCGGGTCCTTCGACCGCGAAGGGTAGGACTGCAACCCGCCGAAGGACCGCAACGTTGTCAGGTAGGACTGGTCCAGGGTGCCGAGCACGTAGTTGATCGCGTGCAGCACCGGGGAGGCATGCGGTTTGACCGAGACCCGGTCGCCGGCCCGCAGTTGTCCGAACCACAGCGCGGTCATGATCGTGGTCATCGACGCCGACGAAGCCTGGTGCCCGCCGACCTTCAGCCCGGTCGGGTTGGGCCGCACCCGGTTCGCATGGTCGACGATCGCGGTCGACAGCCACAGCACCCGCTGCTCGATCGTGCGCAGCGTCTCCAGGCGCCCGATGGCGTGTTCCGTGCTGATGCCGGCGGTCATGCCGAGCTCCTTCGCGCTGTTGTCCGGGGTGGCTCGCCGCGACGCTCCGCCCCATCGGTGCGTTCCATTAGAGAGTCCCTCAACGGCCATGTCAACATACCCGTTGACATGGTCTCATGGCAGGGTAGGTGAGCGACGGTGTTCGCCGCACCTGTCGGCCGACTATGTCAACGACTGTGTTGACACTTCGGCGGGCACTGCCTACAGTCGGGCCGCGAACCGAGGTGCGGCGACGCGCCCGCACCGGGCACGAGGCACGGGGCGGATTGCGGAACGCCCATCAGAGCGGATACGAACGGAGGCGGCAGTGAGCGAGACAGTCCTGCCGGACAACCCACCCGATCTCGACGACCTGCTGTCGCCCGAGGCGATCGACCGGCCGTTCCAGTACTACCGGCGGCTCCGGGAGACCCGCTCCGTCTACTGGAACAAGCGGTGGAACGGCTGGATCGTCACCGGATACCCGGAGGTCGTCGAGGGCTTCCGGAACCACGCGAAGCTGTCCTCGGACCGCTTCTCGGGTCCGTTCGGCGAGGACCTCAGCGAGGCGTCGTCCCAGTACCAGCAGCTCTTCAGACTGCTGTCGCAGATCTTCGTGTGGAAGGATCCGCCGTACCACACCCGGATGCGCAAGCTGGTCAACAAGGCCTTCACCCCGCGCAGCGTCGAGGTGCTCCGGCCCCGGATCCAGGAGCTCGTCAGCTCGCTCATCGAGCCGATGCGGGGACAGCAGGAGGTCGACTTCTTCGCCCGCTTCGCGTTCACCCTCCCGGTGGTGGTCATCGCGGAGTACCTGGGCGTGCCCGCCGAGGCCCGGGAGTCGGTACGGAAGTGGTCCGAGGACCTGGGGGCGGTGATCTTCGTACGGGGCAACGACACCGACCGGATGCGCAAGGGCGAGCAGGCGATGCACGATCTCGCCGAGTTCCTCAAGCCGGTCATCGCCGAGCGGCGGCGGGATCCCCGGGAGGACCTGATCTCGGGCATGCTGCGGGCCGCGGACGGCGGCGACGCGTTCACCGACGACGAGGTGGTCGCAAACGCGATCTTGATGGTCTTCGCCGGCCACGAGACGACGATGAACCTGCTGGCCAACGGCATGGTCGCGTTCGACGAGTTCCCCGACCAGTGGGCACGGCTGCGCGCGGACCCCACGCTGGCGCGCTCCGCCGCGGACGAGGTGCTGCGCTTCGACGGGCCGATCCGGGCCCAGGCCCGCTGGGCGAAGGAGCCGCTGGAGCTGGCCGGCCAGCGGATCGAGGCCGGTGACCGGGTGCTGCTCGTGCAGCACGCCGCCAACCGCGATCCCGCCGGTTTCACCGACCCGGAACGGCTCGACATCGCGCGCAGGCCGAACAAGCACACCGCGTTCGGCCAGGGGATCCACACCTGCCTCGGGGCCCCGCTCGCCCGGCTGGAGGCGGAGGAGGCGTTCCGCGGCCTGTCGCAGGCGTTCCCCCGCTACACGATCCACGAGCAGGAGCTGCATTACGCGCCGACGGTGGTCTCCCGCAGCCTCACCCGGCTGCACGTCACCTTCCACGAGTCATGACAGTCGCCGAGGTCGACCACGACAGATGCGCCGGGGTCGGCATGTGCGTGCAGCACGCCCCGGGCGCGTTCGACTTCGACGACGAGGGGCAGGCGTTCTTCCTGCCGTCCGGGGAGTGGACCGAGAGCGAGCTGCGTGAGGCCGCCTACGCCTGCCCGATGGAGGCGATCTCCCTGGTCGGCGACGTGAAGGATGGCGGGTGAGAGCCTCGGCTACCTCGCCGACGGCCGGTGCCGCCTGAGCTCGTCCACCGCCTTGCCGACCTCGAGCTCGGGGTCCAGTATGGCGGCGCCCCGCAACGCGCCTGCCAGGACCTCGACGAGCGCTTCGACGAGGGAGTCGACGGCGTAGGGCCGGCCGGTCTGCAGCAGGGTGACGGTCAGCTGGTCCGAGGCACCGCCAAAGGTCCGCCACATCAGGCGCAGCGCGGGATGGCCGGGATCCAGGTCGAGCAGCCGGCAGGCCCAGGTGATGGTGTCCCACCTGGTGAGCTCGAACGCGTCGGACGCCTCGTGCCCGACGGCGTTGCGGGCGAGGATCACGTTGAGCGCGAGTTCCCTGTTCTCGAGGAGATAGGTGAAGTGGTGGCGCAGCATCTGGCGCACCTGCACGCCGGGCTCGGCCTCGTGATCGGTGTGGTGCGCGGCCTCGAGCCGACGCGTCGCCTCGGCCAGCGCCTCCAGGTAGATGCCGCGCTTGTTCTGGAAATGGTGGAACAGCAGACCGGCCGCGACGCCGGCGGTGTCGGTGATCTCCGCGGCGGTGACCTCGTCGTAGGACCGCCGTGAGAAGTGGGACAGGGCGGCCTCAAGAAGCTTGCGCCTGCTCTCCTCGGCCGAGGCCTGCCGCCGCGTGATACGGGGGTTCGGCGGCTCGGGGGTCTCCACGGCGTCTCCCGCTGCTCGGCGGCTACCTGTCACGGTTCGACGATAGCCGCGAGTACCCCGCTCAGCTTGCGCTGGGGGACGCTGTCGCGTCCCAGGTGTCCGCCGTGATCCCCTCCGCGCGGAGCTTGTACTTCTCGATCCGCTCGGTCTGGGTCCTGGGGAGGGACGCGACGACCCGGACGTAGCGCGGAAGCTGGAACAAGGCCATCCGCTCGCGGCAGAACTCCAGCAGCGCGGCGGGCTCGAACGCGCCACTCGCCTCGGGCGCCACGGCGATCATGATCTCTTCCTCGCCGAGCGGCGAGGGCACCCCGTACGCGGCGCAGTCCGCCACCGACGGGTGCTTGCGCACGACGGACTCGACGTCCCAGCTCGACACCATCTCACCCCGGCGGCGCATGGCGTCCTTCTTGCGGTCGACGTAGAAGAGGTAGCCCTCCTCGTCCAGGTAGCCGAGGTCGCCGGTGTGGAACCAGCTGTCGCGGATCGCGGCGACCGTCGCGGCCGGGTTGCCGAAGTACTCCAGCATCATCGTGTGGGCGATCTTCGGCCGGGTGGCGATCTCGCCGACCGTCCCGGCGGGGACGAGCCGGTCGTCCTCGTCGAGAATCGCGACCTCCGCACTGGCGCTGGCCCGCCCGCCAGATCCGCGCAGGTGCGCGGGCGCCGGGGTGTTGGCGTACGGAAACAGCGTCGGCAGCCCGTTCTCGGTCATCCCGTAGGCGTACACGATCCGCACCCCGAAGCGTTCCTCCCACTGCTCCCAGATCTCCAGCGGCACCGGCACCCCGAAGGCGGCCCGGGCCCGGTGCGCCCGGTCCAGCTCGGACGGCGGCTGGTTCCAGAGCAGCTGCGGGATGCCACCGATGATGTTGAACGCGGTGGCGCCGGTGTCGATGATCCGCCGCCAGAAGCCGGACGCGGTGAACGTCGCGTCCAGGGCCAGCGTGGCGCCGGTGGTCCAGGCGGAGAGCACGGAGTAGTTCTGCGCGTTGATGTGGAACAACGGCAGGCAGGAGTACAGGGTGTCGGAGCCGTCGTACTCGAGATTGACGGCCATCTGGTGCGCGGCGGCGACGTACTGTCCGTGCGGGAGCAGGCAGCCCTTGGCCGGACCGGTCGTACCGGAGGTGTAGAGGATGGTCGCCGGGTCCTTGGTGCGCAGGTCCAGCGCCGGCGGCCGGATGGCCGGGTGATCGAAGAACTCCCGGATGTCAGCGTGCCCGGTGCCGTGGTCGGTCTGCCCGCGCACGACGACGCGCCGTACGCGGGGGAGCTCTGCCAGTACGGCTTGCAGCTGGGGGAGCAGGTCGGCGTCGACGATCACGACGGCGGCCCGGGAGTCGTTCAGGACGTGGACCAGGCCGTCGCCGCGCAGCGCGACGTTGATCGGCACGATCGTCGCGCCGATCTTGATGGCGCCGAACCAGGCGGACAGCCAGTCGGGGGAGTTCCGCATCATGATCGCCACCGCGTCGCTGCGGCTTATTCCGCCCGCGATCAGACCTTGGGCGGCACGGTCGGCGAGGGAGTCGATCTCGCCGTAGGACAGGTCGGAACCGCCGAACCGGAGGAACGTCCTGTCGGCGTACCGCTCGGCCCGGTCCTCCATGAGCCGGCGGAGATCCCGGTCGGCCTCGACGAGCCGGCGGAGATCCGGGGTGCTGAGCTCAGCCATCGTTAGCCTCTCTGCTCAGTCCCGTGACAGGACTGTGACGACGGAGACGCCGACGGAGTAACCGCCGACGTTGTGCTGGAGCGCCTTGCCGTTGCGCAGCGAGACCTGCCGCGCGCCGGCCTGCTCGCGCAGCTGCCCGAACAGCTCGACGACCTGGGCCACACCCGTGGCGCCCACGGGGTGTCCCTTCGCGAGCAGGCCGCCGCTGGGGTTGACCGGGATCCGGCCGTGCAGGGCCGTGTCGCCGGACTCGACGAGCTTGCCCCCGGCGCCCTCCGCGCAGAGCCCGAGATCCTCGTAGGTCATGATCTCGGTGCCGGTGAAGCAGTCGTGCAGCTCGACCGCGTCGAGGTTCCGTGCGCTGATCCCGGCCATCTCGTACGCGCGAGCGGAGGCGAGCCGGGTGCAGTCCCAGCCGGTCATCCGGGCCTTCTCGTGGTAGTAGAGCCCTTCGGTCGCGAGCCCCACCCCGGCGATGTAGACGGGGGAGTCGGTGAACCGGTGCGCGATGTCCGCCCGGCACAGCACGACCGCCGCGGCGCCGTCGGACTGCGGGCAGGAGTCCAGCACGGTGAACGGGGAACAGACCATGGGGCTGTTCAGGACGTCGTCGACGGTGATCGACTCCTGGCGCTGGGCGTTGGGGTTCAGCGCGGCGTTGGCCCAGGCCTTGACCGCGACCATCGCGAACTGTTCTCGGGTCGTGCCGTACTCGTGCATGTGCCGGGCCGCCTGCGGGGCGAAGATCGTCGCCGCGGTGTTGGCGTAGGAAAGGATGGGATGGCCCATCCGGCCGCTCTCGAGCAGGCTCTCCTTGGTCGGCCGCTCGCGCAGCTTCTCCGCCCCGACGACCACGACGACGTCGTGCACGCCCGAGGCCACGGCCATCGCGCCGATCCGGATCGAGTCGCTGCCGCTCGGGCACCCGTTCTCGATCCTGCTCACCGGGAGCCCGGGCAGCCCGATGGCGTTGGCCAGCGTCGCGCCGGACGGGATCTCGTTGCCGCCCAGGCTGCCCATCACGTTGGCGAAGAACCCGGCCTCGATGTCGGCGGGGTCGATCCCCTTGTCGACGCCGGCGAGCGCCGTCCGGTAGGCGTCGGCGGCGAGCTGCTCGAGCCCGCGGTCGAAGTGCTCGCCGAAGGGGGTCATGCCCGCCCCGACGATGGCCACCTTGTTCCTCATGCGACATCCCTCGACTCGGTCTCGCGGGCAGTGCGTGGCGGGACGAACTTCATGGCGTAGACGGGCGCGCCGCCGTCGCCGGTGAACCGGCGGATCCGCAGCTCGACGCCGGCGCCGATCTCCACCTCGTCCGGGCCCATGCCGGACGTCGGCGCCCAGTACCGCGAGCCGTCGTTCAGCTCGGCGAGGACGAGGATCATCTGGTCGCCGAAACCGGTGGGCAGGAACCGGTTGACGATGTACGTGTAGACGCGGCCGGTCCGGCTCAGCGGTGCCGGCGTGAAGCCGTAGCCGTGGCACGACGGGCAGACCGGGCGCTGCGAGGGCGGGAACACGACGTGGCCGCAGCCGTCGCAGCGGGCGCCCTCGAGCCGGAGCAGCTCCCGCGCGGACCGCCTGAAGAAGGGCGAGCCGCCCGGCAGCGACAGCGGCGGCGACGAGCGGACCTCGATCGGCTCCGGCAACTCCGGGACGGGTCCGGGGAGGGCCGGGAGGAGGGGCCGGGTCCCCGCGTCGACCTCGATGCTCAGCGCGACGGCGCGGCTCGCCGTGGTCGCGACCACGGTGGCCGATGAACCCGTCGCGGCGGACCCGGCCGCGAGGACGGCCAGGAGCGGACCCGCCACCCCGCGATCCGGGAGGACGTCGGACCGGTCGCTCCCGCAGGCGGTGGCCACCGCCGCGGCGGCCACGCCGGTCACGGCGGCGGGCGGGGGCCCGTCCAGCGCGGCCAGGGCCGCCTTCGCGTGATCGGCGACGTACCGGTCGAGATAACGGCCGTCGCCGAGGTGCCGTATGCCATCGCCGTCGGTCCAGTTTCCGTAGACGACGTCGCCGGCGCTGCGCTGGGCCCCTGGTCGAAGCGCCGGCGCGTCGCTGCCGGCCACGAGGACGGCGACGGCCCCCGCCGAGACCCGCTCGCCGTCACCGGACTCCGCCGCGACGAGCAGGACCGAACGCACGCGGCCCGCCTGGACGGCGTTCATGGCCGCGGCGGGCGCCGCCAGTCCGGCGAGCGAGTCGCCCGCGCTGACCGACACGGTGACGCCGGCGTCGAGTCCGGCCGCCTCGCGGACGATCTCGGCCTGCGGGCCGTTGACCAGTTCGGGGCGGGCGAACGCGAGGTGGAGTTCGTCGACGGGCCCTTCGTACCGGGTGAGGCAGTCCTGAGCGGCCTCGATCGCCAGGGTGACTGCGTCCTCGTCGCCGTTGGCGACAAGGACGCGGCGGCGGCCACGGCGGACCGAGAACGACGGCGTGTAGCTGCCTGCCGCAACCACAGCAGGTCTGGATAGATCGGGCACGATCAACTCATTTCAGTGGCAGGGATCTCGGCGCGGCGAGGCGTCCGCAGATGGACCTCGGCCCGAGCCGCGTGATTGTGCAGCCGACCGCCGTCCATGTGCCCAGCCCTCTCCGAACGTGTACCTGGCGGGACAAACCGGGTCGCGCCAGCCAGCTCTCCCGGGACGGTAACGACACTGCGGACCGCTGTCAACAGTGTCGTTGATTCATTGTCCCGAACCCGTCGAGGTCGCCCCCACCTGTGAGGATATTCGTTGAGTGCTACTCATTGACTTCTACTCAGCTAAGTTCTAATTTTGGCCGAAACCGGTCTGTGAAGGCGGGGTCACAGGTGGCCCGCGCAGCGCCGGTGATCACCAACTGACGAGATGTGGGGACGACGATGACTGCCACCCCGAAGTTCGCGCACGTCGTGTTGCAGACGAACCGGGTCGCCGAGATGCGCGACTGGTACCGGACCGTCCTGGGCGCCGACGTCGTATACGAGAACCCGGGCATGTGCTTCCTGACCTTCGACGAGGAGCACCACCGGATCGCGCTGGTCGGGTCGCCGGCCGAGCCGTGGGTCGAGCGGACACCGTTCACGGTCGGCCTGCAGCACAGCGCGTTCACCTTCCCCAGCCTCGAGACGCTGCTGGAGAAGTTCGATGACCTCCGCGCGGCCGGGATCGAGCCGCAGGTGCCCATCCAGCACGGCGTGACGACCTCGCTCTACTACCGGGACCCCGACGGAAACACGGTCGAGCTGCAGATCGACAACTTCGCCGAGCCCGAGGACGCGACTGCCTACATGACCGGGGCCGAGTACGCGGCCGACCCCGTCGGCCCTTCGTTCGATCCGCGGAAGATGGCCGAGGCCCTGCGCGCCGGCGCCTCCCTCGAGGAGCTCACGACCCGAAGCTGGGCTGTCCACGCCGGCCCGCCCTACGCGGAACCGATGGCTCGCCTGTTCGCGCCCGCCTGATCGGCGTTCTCGGTGTTGAGGAGCAGTGTGACATGCGTGTCGTGAGTGTCGAGGGTCGGCTCGCGGTGGTCGTCGACGGCCAGGTCGTCGACGTCGAGCGGGCCAGCGGCGGGCGGTTCGACGCCGCCGCCCAGGCGGTCTACGCCCGATGGGAGGAGTTCGTGGCGTGGGCCGCCGAGGGCGTGCAGCCCGGTGCGGTCTCCGGCCCCGCGCTGGACCAGGTCATCCTGGCCGCTCCGGTTCCGGAGCCCCGGCAGGTCTTCGCGATCGGCCTCAATTACCGCGACCACGTCGCCGAGGGCGGGCTGGAGGCCTCTGACACGACGCCGATGGTTTTCACCAAGTTCCCGTCCTCGGTGGCCGGTCCGTACGATGACGTCCCCCTGCCCCCCGGTTCGGTCGACTTCGAGGCGGAGCTCGTGGTCGTCATCGGCAAGCGGGCCGAACGAGTCCCGGCTGACCGGGCCTGGGAGCATGTCGCCGGGCTGACCGCCGGGCAGGATCTGTCCGAGCGGGAGCTGCAGACAGGGCCCCCGCATCCGCCGCAGTTCAGTCTGGCGAAGTCGTTCCCGAAGTTCGCGCCGATCGGGCCGGCCGTGGTGACCCCGGACGAGTTCGACGACCCCTCCGACCTGGAGATCGGGTGTCACCTCAACGGTGAGCAGATGCAGAAGGCGCGCACCAGCGACATGATCTTCTCGGTCGCGGGCATCGTCGCCTACCTGTCCTCGGTGCTCCCGCTCCTGCCCGGTGACCTGATCTTCACCGGGACTCCGTCCGGGGTCGGTTTCGTACGAGACCCGAAGCGCCTCATCACACCCGGCGACGTGCTCCTGACCCACGTCGAGGGCATCGGAACGATGAGGCACCACTTCCACGCCGGTCCGGTCCGCTGACCCGACCGTCTTCGGCCGCACTCAATGAGGAGTTGCCCTGTGCCCGGCAGTTTTGACGTGCCCGTCCTGATCATCGGTGGCGGAGGCTGTGGCCTCTCCAGCTCGATCTTCCTCTCCGACCACGGGATCGACCATCTGCTGGTGGAACGCCACCAGTCGACCTCGCTCCTGCCGAAAGCGCATTACCTGAACCAGCGGACCATGGAGATCTTCCGTCAGTACGGCCTGGCGGACGAGGTCTACGCGGTCGGCACGCCGATGGAGAACCTCGGCACCGTCAAGATGGTGACAACGCTGGGCGGTGACGGCCCGCTCGACCGCCGCACCCTTCAGGAGATGGACGCCTTCGGCGGCGGATCCCTCGCCGAGGCCTACGATCGTGACAGCCCAGGACCGTCGACGAACTACCCCCAGCTCCGGCTGGAGCCGCTGCTGCGGCGGCATGCCGAGAGCCGCGCACCGGGCAGGATCCGCTTCCACCACGAGCTCGTCATCCTCACCCAGGACGACGACGGGGTCGTCGCGATCATCCGCGATCGAGACGACGACCAGACCTATACGGTGCGTGCCCGGTATCTGATCGCGGCGGACGGCGGCAAGACCGTCGGACCGATGTTCGGGGTGGAGCTGCGGGGCCCCACCGGTCTCGTCGACATGGTCAACCTGCACTTCCGCGCCGACCTTTCGCCCTGGTGGGACGACCGGGCGGTGATCACGTTCTTCAACAACCCGTCGGGCGGCTCCACGTGGGGTGCCGGGGCGATGGCCCAGATGGGCCCGACCTGGGGCAAGCACTCCGAGGAGTGGAGCATCACCTTCGGGTTCCGGCCCGATGACCCGGAGAAGTTCGACGAATCCACGATCATCCCGAAGATCCGGAGCCTGCTCAACGTCCCCGACCTCGACATCATTCCGATCAATCTGAGCCATTGGATCGTCGAGGCCGTGCTCGCCGACCGTTATCGGGTGGGCCGAGTCCTGCTGGCCGGGGATGCCGCCCACCGGCACCCGCCGACCACCGGTCTGGGATTGAACACCGCCATCCAGGACGCGCACAACCTCGCCTGGAAGCTCGCCGCCGTACTCGACGGGCGGGCCGACGATGCGCTGCTCGACACCTACGAGGCCGAGCGCAGACCGGTGGGCGCCCGCAACGTCGAATGGGCGATGTTCACCTTCGCCAACCACGCCGTGGTCGACGCCGGGTTCGGGCTCCCGCCGGGAGCGCCGACCGAGATGGTCGAGCGGGCCTACGCCGCGCACTTCTCCGAGACTCCGCACGGGGCGACACTTCGAGCCCGTTTCACGGAGGTCGCCGACACCCAGCGGACGGAGTTCCAGGCCCACGACATCGAGATCGGGTTCGGCTACGAGGCGGGGGCGCTCGTCCCGGACGGCTCCGAGGCGCCGCCTCGTGACCCGATGGGGTTCGCCTATCAGCCCACGACCCGGCCCGGTCACCGGCTTCCGCACGCGTGGCTCGCCCACGACGGGCGGCGACTGTTCACGCACGATCTTGTCGGCGTCCCGGGTGGGTTCGTGCTACTGACGGGTCCGTCGGGGGCATCCGTCTGGGAATCCGCCGCGTCACGCGCCACAGCCAAATTCGGGGTCCCGATTTCCACGCTGGTGATCGGAGAGGGCGCGGCCTACATCGATCCGGACGGTACGTGGGCCCGGTTGCGTGAGGTCGCCGACGACGGCGCGATTCTTGTCCGGCCGGACAACCACGTGGCCTGGCGGGCCCACGACTGCGCCGGCGTCGCGGCCGACGAGTTGACCGCCGCGATCGGGACGGTCCTGCACCGCTGACGAACCGCCCATGAGGGCGACGCCGCACCATGCGGCTCGACCCGGAGGCGACAAGACGCAGACGAGCCAATCGCGAAAGGAAACTGAAATGTCGAGTCCGACCAGACCGGCGGTTGTTCGCGCCGCGGAATTGCTGCACGCGGGTGACGCGGACCCGGCCCACCTCCTGGGATTCTTCGATGGCGAAACCGTATTTCAGATGGCCGACGACTCGCCTGTGACAGGTAGAGCCGCCATCGAACGATGGATGGGGGAGTACCTGCAGGGAATTTCCGGGGTCTCGCACGAACTCCTCGAGACATGGGAACGAGATGATTCCATCGTCACCCTCGTCGAGGTTACTTATACGGGGCAGTCGGGTGGTCGGGTCAGGCTACCGGCGATGACGCTGATGCGCTTCTCGGGCGAATATCTGGCGGAGTATCGGATCTTCATGGATCCTTCGCCGGTGCGGGAGCTATCAGGTGTTTTTTCGAACGATTCGTGACAGCCATTGCCGCCCGCAGCGGCCCTGGCGCATGAAAACGATCACCTGGAGAGTCGAATGCCCACGGAACTAGAGCGCACGTTTGAGCCGATCACGATCCGCAAGACGATTATTCCGAATCGTGTCGCAATGGCAGCGCACGAGACGCGATTTGCCAACGGCCCCATCATAACAGATGCTCTCGTCGCTTATCACGCGGAAAGAGCGAAGGGGGGTGTTGGCCTGATCATTCTCGAGGCGGCGACGGTACATCCGTCGAGCACGGTGAGCAACAATCCCGCCTGCCTGGCGGCCTACGACGACAGGATCATCGAAGGCTACCAGCGCCTCATGGCGGCGGTTCGGCCTCATGGCACCCGGGTATTTCAACAACTATGGCATGGCGGCCATCATTTCGGGCCTGGCGACGGGAGCCCGCCAAGAGGCGTTTCTGCTATTACGAGCCCGATCTTGGGCGTGCCTCCCGTTCCCCTCGACCGGGACGACATCGCTGAGTTGGTCTCGGCATATGCCGGCGCGGCCCGACGCGTTGCCGCCGGTGGTCTGGATGGCGTCGAGATAGCCGCCGCTCACAGCTATCTGATTCAGCAGTTCTTGTCGCCGATGACGAACACTCGGGACGATGAGTACGGCGGCTCCCTCGAGAACAGGGCGCGCTTTCTGGTCGAGGTGCTGCGAGCCGTTCGCGATGCGGTCGGACCCGATATGGCAGTCGGCGTCCGGGTGGGTGCCGGTGCGGGAAGGGGGGCAGTCCGCGAGCTCGAACTGAGCGAGGTGGCGAACAGCCTCGTCGATCACGGCCTGATCGACTATCTGAACGTTTCGCAGGGCGACTTCTTCGGCCCGCATATCGCGATCGGCGGAATGGAGGCGAAGGCGGGTTACCAGTTGCCTTCGAGCGGGCAGATCACCGCCTCGGTGACCAGGGTTCCACGCCTGGTCACGGGCCGATTTCGGGTCCTGGATGAAGTCGAGGAGGTCCTGCGGTCAGGCGCCGCGGACATCGTTAGCATGGTGCGGGCGCATCTTGCCGCTCCCGATATCGTGGAGAAGACGAGAACCGGCCGTCACGGAGAAATCAGGCCGTGTATCGGATGTAATCAGGGCTGCCTTGGGGTCATCTCAGGTACGGACACGCGAACCGGGTGCGTGGTGAATCCGGTCGCCGGATTCGACGATGTGCTGTCCGAAGCGCAGATCGGCCGTACGACGAATCCTCGGAAGGTTGTCGTAATCGGTGGCGGGCCCGCCGGCCTGGAAGCCGCACGAACTGCGGCAATACGGGGCCATGAAGTTGTTCTTTACGAAGCCGCCCCTCGTGTCGGGGGCGCGCTGAATCTCGCTCGGCGTGCGCCGAATCTCGGTGGAATCTTCGATGTGGTCACCTGGCAGGAGGCCGAACTGGGTCGGCTGGGCGTGGATGTACGGAAGTCGAGCCCCATCGACGCGGCGGGAGTACTGCGTCAGGAGGCCGACTTCGTGATCGTTGCCACGGGCAGCGTTCCCGATAAGTCGGGCGTTCTTATCTCGGCTCCGGGTGAACGTGTAGCGGGGGTTAAACAATCGCACGTACTCTCTTCGGTGGAACTTCTTAGTGATGACAAGCGCGAACTCGGACGGACGGCGGTCGTGTACGACGACGTTGGCCACTACGAGTCGGTGGCGATTGTCGAGTATCTCCTCGCCCGAGGACTTGACGTCACGGTCGTCACGCGATTCCCATCCTTTGCTCCGATAGCCGATCGAACGTTGCGAACTGTTCCGGCCCGGAAGCGTTTCGCTGAATCCGGGCGGCGTTTCGACGTCCGACCGAATGCTCTGCTGACACGTATCTCGCCAAGCTCCTGCGTCGTGCACTCGGTAGACCACGGTGAAACGGAAGTGGCCGCCGATACCGTC
Source organism: Acrocarpospora sp. B8E8 (assembly GCF_039871605.1). Lineage (NCBI taxonomy): Bacteria > Bacillati > Actinomycetota > Actinomycetes > Streptosporangiales > Streptosporangiaceae > Acrocarpospora > Acrocarpospora sp. B8E8. Next base: position 16,581 of record NZ_JBDPLV010000075.1, read on the forward strand.
GTGCTACTCACGCACCGGACAGCATGCGATGACCTTTCGGTGGAACTTCGCGCAGCCGGCAAGGAAGTGCGCCGGGTGGGCGATGCCCTTTCGCCCCGAGATCTGCAGACCGCGATCCGTGAGGGACACCTCGCGGGGAGAAGCATCTCGTAATCAGTGACGTTTTCTCAGCGTGATCGAATCGGATAGCAGGCTATTTCCGAGTAGGAACGATCACATTCGGGCAGACTCGCGGACGAACGTCTTGCACCGGAAACGGGCGTGGAGCCTCCGGTAAAAGGGGTCTCACCACAAGATCTCCCACGCCCCGAGGCTCCACTTGATCGCCTATCCTGCCATGCTCGACGTCCCCCGTGAACTGGTCCGCTACGTCGGGCAACTGCTCTGCCACGAACGCCGCCACCGTGGCACGCCGAAGGGCTCCAGGCGTCTGACCTGCTTCTACCAGGCCCTATTCGCGCTGGCGTGGTTCCGCTCCAAGCCCAACATCCACCTGCACGGCACGGCATTCGGACTGTCCCAGGCCACCGCCTACCGCTACCTGCACGAGGTCATCGACGTCCTGGCCGACCAGGCACCCGATCTGCACGAGGCGCTGGAACGCGCCGCCCGCAACGGCGTCCCACACCTGATCTTGGACGGCAAGATCTTCGACACCGACCGGTGCCGTGCCAAAACCACCAGCGCAAAAGGCGAAACGATCGACGCCTGGTTCTCCGGCAAGACCAGCGACTTCGGCGGAAACGTCCAAGCGCTGTGCGAACCCGACGGATTCCCAATCTGGACCGGCGACGTCGAACCCGGAGGAGTCGCCGACATCGAAGCCGCCCGCCGACACGTTTTGCCCGCCGTCTACCCGTACGCCAAAACCATGCCCGTGCTCGCCGATCCCGCCTACCAAGGCGCAGGTCACGGCATACATGTGCCGTTCAAGCAGCCCAGTGACGGCAACGTCCTCAGCATCGACAACCGCACCCACAATGCCCTGCAACGCGCACTACGCAGTCTCGGAGAACGCGGCTTCGCATTACTCACCGAACGCTGGACCGCCCTCCAGCACACCACCCTCAGCCCCAGCCGAATCGGCGACCTCGTCCGCGCCGCACTCGTCCTCGTCCATTTCGAACACCGACGAATCAGATGAAATTCAGTGAGAAAACGTCAGTGCTTCGTAGTAAGCCATTCCTGTACGCCCAGCGGACACGAGGCCCAATTCGACTGACGAGCACTACGGCCGTGTGCTCGTCGGGAAACCGCTGAACTCGACGTCCCGCTGAACAGATCCCATCAGTTTCCGAATGAGAATGGAGTACACGTGGCCATCGCCAGCGTCATCGTGTCGGCCGTGCTGATCCTCGGGCTCCTCGCCTCCGCCGGAGGCAAGCTGCTCCGGCTGAACCTGCAGATGAAAGTGATGCGCACGGTCGGGGTACCGGAGAACCTGGTGCCGTACCTCGCAGTGATCGAGCTGGTGGGGGCGGGGGGACTGGTGGTCGGCTTCGCCGTGCCCGCGCTCGGGATCGCCGCCGCGATCGGCGTGGTGCTCTACTTTGTCGGCGCGGTCGCGTCCCACCTGCGGGTCGGCGACTGGAGCCTCACCTCGTCCGGCGGAATGCTCGTGCTGAGCATCGCGGCGCTGACGCTCAGCACGCTCACCGCGTGATTACAACAGCGCCATGACCTGCTCGCTCGTTCGAAGCTCCGCCGCCGGACGGTGGGCCACGACGGATCCGGATCGCAGGACGTAGGCCTCCTCGCTGATCGCGAGGGCGGCCATGGCGTTCTGCTCCGCCAGCAGGATCGAGGTGCCTGTCGCGTCGCGGACGTGCCGGAGGCGATCGAAGATGGTTTCCACCATGACGGGTGACAACCCGATCGACGGCTCGTCGAGCATCAGGACTGCGGGGCGGGGCGTCAGCGCCATCGCCACGCTGAGCATCCGTTGCTCGCCGCCGCTGAGCGCGCCCGCTCGCACGTCGACCCGGCCGGCCAGCGCCGGAAACAGGTCGAGCAGCTCCGCTGCCCGCTCGTTCCTCGCCCTGCCCCGCAGGCCGCGGCCCGCGAGCAGGAGGTTCTGCCGGACGGAGACACCCGGGAAGACGATGTTCTCCTGCAGTGAGGTGCCGAGCCCGGCCCGGACCCGATGCCACGGCGGCGTGCCGAGCAGCGCTTTCCCGTCGATGGTGACGCCTCCGGCGACCGGGGTGATCAAACCGGACACCACCCGCACGAGCGTCGTCTTGCCGGCGCCGTTCGCGCCGAGGAGGCAGGTGATCGCACCACTCCGGACGGTGAGATCGACATCGCGGAGGACGCGGGAGGAGCCGTATCCCGCGGTCACCCCCCTCACGACGAGCGCGTCAGGCATGCGCCGCACCTCCGCCGACGTACTCCGACAGCACCGTGGGGTCCGCGAAGACCTCGTCTGGGCTGCCCTGCCGGAGCACCTGGCCGCGTGTCATGAACACGACGTCGTCACACCACATCCGGATAACCTCCACATTGTGTTCGATCACCCCGACCATCGCGCCCCGCTCGCGCAGGGTCCGGATCTCGTTGCCGAAGTGTTCAAGGGCGTTAAGGTCGACTCCTGAGCTCGGCTCGTCGAGGAACACGACGCGCGGTTCGGTCATCAGGACCCGCCCCAGCGAGACGAGCTTGCGCTCCGCGTACGAGAGCTCGCGGACCCACCGATCGGCGCCGTCGCCGAGGCCGAGCCGATCGAGCACCTCCGTGGCGGCGTCGAGATCCGGCCCCCGCGCCGATCGCCGTCCGCCGCGTCGCGGGACGGGGGTGCTCTCCTCCCGCGCCTCGCGGGCAACGAGCAGGTTCTCCAGGACGGTCATCCCGTCGAAGAGCCGCAGGTCCTGGAAGGTTCGCCCGACTCCGATCCGGGCGATCTCCAGCGGAGACAGGGAATGGAGGCCGTGCCCGCCCAGCCGCACCGTGCCGCGGTCCGCCTGGACGAACCCGGTCACGATATTGACGACGGTGCTCTTCCCGGCGCCGTTCGGGCCGATCAGCCCCGTCACGCCACCGCCTCGCATCGAGAACGTGCAGCCGTCGAGCGCCTGGACCCCGCCGAAGCTCTTCGAGACGTCCTGCACCGTCAGCACGTCGTGCGTGCCCCCAGTGGTCATCGTGTTCTCCTCAAGGTGCTGCTCAACCAGGTCGTGAACTGCGGGGTCCGGTCACCGCGGGGCTCGATCCGTACCGACGGTCTCTCCCGGAGCAGGCCGTTGGGGAGCAGGAGCATCGCGAGCACCAGGAGCAGACCGAAGAGGAACTGGGGGAGATGCTGGTCCACGGACCCGCCGAACGACACGTACGCGGGCAGCCGCTGCAGGAGGATGACGATGACCGCGCCGACGGCGGCACCGGCGAGCCGCGTCTGGCCACCGAGCACGACGATGGTGAGCACCATCACCAGCTGGTCGAGGCCGAAGGAATGGGGCGACACGAATCCGGCGGTGGCGACATAGAGTGCGCCGCCGATCCCCGCGACGCCGGCCGAGACGGCGAACGCCTGGACGAGTGGCGCCGTCCGTGGGATGCCGTAGGCCGGCGCGGCATGGCGGTTGTCCCGCAGGGCCCGGAGCCGGCGCCCCCACGGGCTCGCCGTCAGCGCCCACAGCCCGAGCGCGACCACAGCCAGGACCGGAACCGTCAGAGCGAGCAGTTCGGGCGGGTCGAGCAGCGCCACGCCGCTGACGGTGAGCGGAGGTATGGCGGAGATGCCGTTGGCGCCTCCCGTGAGCCCCCGGAGGTTGGTCACCACATCCTCGAACACGAACTGCGCCGCGAAGGTGACGAGCAGGGCGCTCTCGCCCGCGCCCGCGACAGCGGCGAGCCCGATCACCGCCCCGACCGCCGCGGCGACGACCGGCGCCATGAGGAACCCGAGCCCTGGGCTCTCGTAGCCGGACGCGATCAGCGCCGTGGTGTATCCGCCGACGCCCATACACGCGATCTGGGCCACCGAGAACACGCCGCCGTGCCCGAAGACGAGCACCAGTCCCTGCGCGACGACCGTCCAGATGCAGATCGTGAGCAGGACCGCCAGCAGGTAGGTCATGCTGCCGCCAGTTGCATGACCCGCCGGCGCTGGACCTGGCGGACCACGATGCGACGGGCGAGGAACGTGGCGACGATCGCGGTGAACAGCACCGTCCGATCCCATTGGGCGGGCAGTTGCCAGCTGATCAACGCGACGACGACCTGGAGCAGCACGGCGGCCACGACCGGACGCACCAGCGACTGGTGGCCACCGACCAGCACCGCGCCGAAGGCCACCAGGAACGGCCCGACGCCGATAGCCGGATCGACGCCCGCGACGACACCGGACACGACTCCGGCCGCGCCCGCGAAGACCGCCACCAGGGCGTAGGTCAGTACCTGTGCCGCGGGTTCGTTCACTCCGGTCACGAGAGCGAGCTGCCGGTTCTCGGAGAGCGCCTCCAGGGAGAGGCCGAGCGAGGTCCGCCGCAAGAACGTGAGCAGCGCCGGGATCAGGAGAATCGCCAGTCCGATGGCGGCCAGATCGGCCGCGCTGAAACGGAAGCCGACGACCTCCACCGTGGTCTGCACCCCGGAGAAGGGATAGCGGCGGACGGGCCCGTAGACCCATCCGAGCGTCGCCTGGGCCATCGCCAGCAGTCCGAGCGTCGCGATGAGTACGACGTCCGGATTCGCTCCGCGGCGCAATAGCGGCCGGTGCACCAGCAGGAACAGCAGTGCGGCGTAGCCCGCGGCCACGCCGACCCCCAGCACGGCTGAGGGCAGCAGCGGCAGCCCGAGGTCCTGGAACGACACCGTCCCATAGCCGGCCACGACGAAGACGGCCGGCAGATGGAAGTCGATGAGGCCGACGACCCGCCAGGCCAGCGCGATCCCGACCGTGAACAGCGCGGCGAGAGCACCGGACGAGAGCCCGTGGGACAGGACAGCGGTCACGACGGTCTCCCTCAGTCGGCCAGCGGCGTGTAGGCGTGCACCTGCTTGAAACCGCTCGCAGACACGCGGAACACCCCGAATGCCATGTCCGTGCTGCCGTCGGGCCGGAAGCCGTACTTTCCGACGGTTGGCGCGCTGGCGCCGGCGCGGCGGATCTCGTCGATCAGGGCCCGGCCAGTGATCGACCCGCCGACCGCCCTCGCGGCGGTGCCCGCCTCGACGACGGAGTCATAGGTCAGCAGGGCGTGGATGGTCGTCCTCGCCACGAGGTCGGACAGCGGCCCGGGCGTGGCCTCGGGCACGTCGTTGCCCGACACGTAGACGCCGTCCCGCGCGGTCGGGAGGGACGACAGGGCCGCTGTCTTCGCGCCGGAGTTGCTCAGGAAGACACCGGAGTAGCCGAGCTCGCGCCCCTGGCGCACGGCGAGACCGGCATCGTCTCCGGAGGTGGCGGCCAGGAAGACGGCGTCCGGGTTCGCGGCGAGGACCTTCGACAGCTGAGGCCGCACGTCGGTGCTGCCCTGGGGGTAGGACTCGACCGCGACGACCTCCTGGCCGGCTTTCCGTGCCGCGTCCTGCGCCGCCGTGGCCATCGACTGGCCGAACTCGTAGTCGACGTACAGCACCCCGACGCGGCGGGCGGCGGGCCCTCCGGAGGCGAGGAAGTCCCACATCGCCGACGCCTCGGTCGCGGGCAGAGCCTGCATCTGCTGGGCGAGCTTGGCGCCGTTGGTGTACGGCGTGGCGCTGCTGGAGATCAGCAAGCTGGCCACTCCCCGGCGTTCGAGGTAGGGAACGATCGCCGAGACGACGTTTGAGCCGGAGCACAGGACGACCTGCACGCCGTTCTGCTCGACCGCCTTCTGCGCGTTCTCCATCGCGAGGTCGGTATTCAGCTGACCGGTGTCGATCGGAACGAGTTCGACGGTCGGCCCGCCGTCGGCGGAGACCTTCTGGGCGCCCAGGTCGGCGCCCTTCTCTATGCCTTCCCCGACACCCGCGAGCCCAGGACCGTTGGGCACGCAGACGCCCACCTTCAGGGTGCTCGCCGAGGGCGCGCCGGGGGTGTTCGACGAGGTCCCGCCGTCACCGCCACACGCTGCCACCGCGAGCATCACCGCGGTGGCGGCCACTATCCGGGCATGGCGAAGCCGCAAGACGACCATGTCGCTCTCCGATGTCTCAGGGCCGGAAACCGGTGTGATCCGGACATGTGACCCGGAACGATAATTACCGGCCGAAGGGTTGTCAACGCCTATGTTTACAGATTCCGTGTCCTGGAACGCATCTCTGAACTCGGGGCGGGGTGCTCGGTGTGAAACAGCAGGTAGAGGCAAGCATCAGATGTCGGAAGACGTGGCGGGTCCGCGCGGCGGATTATCAACGATTTTGTCTGGACTATTAACGATGCCGTTGATATTTGCCCGCACGGACGAGCATCGGTCGCGACCCGAGCTCGACGAGAGGTGAGGACGATCGTGACGGTTCAGTCGATCACGGGTGCGTGGTTCAGCCCCGGGAGGATCAGCGATCCCGCGTCGACCTGCAGTTCCGCGCCCGTGACGTGCCCGGCCTCGTCCGAGGCCAGCCACGACATCGCCGCCGCGACGGAGGACGGCGGGAGAGCGGAGCGGTTGCGCAGCGCCGCCATCTTCCGGAAGAACGCGGTTCGAGGCGAGTCTCCGCCGAGCCGGCCCGCCTCATCGTTGTCGATCATCGGGGTGTGCACGGCGCCGGGCAGGACGGTGTTGACCCGGACATCGTGGTCGCCGAGCTCCAGCGCGAGGCTCTTCATCAGGCCCAGCAGCCCGTGCTTCGACGCCGTGTAGGCCGCCAGCCCCTTGCGCGCGCTGCGGGCCTGGACCGACGCGGTGGCGAGGATCACTCCCGAGCGGCGCTCGATCATGTGCGGCGCGACCGCCTTGGCGGTCCGCCAGACCCCGCCGAGGTTGACATCGAGGACCGCCTGCCACGTCTCCTCGGCGATCTCCCAGAACTGCGCCGACTGCATGATCCCGGCGTTGGCGACCACGACGTCCAGGCGCCCGAACTCCTCGAGACCGCGGGCGACCGCCTCGTCCAGCGACGCCTGGCTCCGCACGTCGACGGGGACGGCGAGGCAGCGCCGGCCCAGGGCGCGTACTGCACTGGCGGTCCCGTCGAGGTCGTCCCGCCAGGCGGTCGTGGACTGGGCTCCCTGGACGGGGGCGCCGACGTCGCACGCGACGACGTCGGCGCCCTCCGCGGCGAAGGTCTCGGCCACGGCGCGCCCGATCCCCCTCGCGGCCCCGGTGACAAGGACGGCTTTACCCAGATGGCGGGTCACCGGCCGCTCCTCGCGAGGTCCGCCACCATCTCGTACTCCATGATCATCGCCGAACTCCTTCATCGTCTCCTGGCACCCGTGAGGCCTATTGATAGGCCTCTCGGCCCATGGGTGTCAACACATGCGTTGACATACCTTTCGAGGAGCTCACGGCCCGGCGCCGTCATCAGAGGAGGCCCCGATGAACGGGGAACGGGCTCAGGCGCCGCGCACGCGGCGCTGTTCCCCGGCCCAGTACGGCTCCCGCAACACCTTGCGCTGGATCTTGCCGACCGGGCTGCGCGGCAGCGGGCTGTCCCGGAACACGACCGTATGGGGCTTCTTGTAGGAGCCCAGCAGGCGCGTGCAGGCCTCGATGACCGTGTCCTCGTCCAGGTCCGCGTCCGCGGGTTTCACGACCACGGCCATCGGTGCCTCGCCCCACTTGTCGTGCGGCACGCCGAAGACGACGACCTCCCGCACGTCCGGGAGCGTCTGGATCGCCTGCTCCAGCTCGGCGGGCCAGATGTTGAAGCCGCCGGAAACGATCATGTCGTCGACGCGGTCGACGACGTAGAGGTAGCCGTTCCGGTCGAGCCGGCCGACGTCGCCGGTGAGCACCCAGCCGTCCCGCAGCCGGCGGTCGCTCAGCTCGGGGTCGCCCCAGATACCGGTCATCTGCCCGTCGCAGCGGATGGCGATCTCGCCCTCCTCGCCGATGGGCAGGGAGTTGTTGTCCGGGTCCCGGATCTCCAGCTCGGCGAACGGCATCACGCGGCCCGCGGAGACGATCGGCTCGGACCCGGGGACGTCGGAGAACCACTCCTTGGATCCCATGAAGGAGACCGGCACGGCCTCGGTCTGGCCGTACATCTGGAACAGCCTGTCCCCGAACACCTCGTGCCCGGCCCGCGCGGTGCGGACGCTGATCGGCGCACCGGAGATCATCACGGCCTTGAGGGACGGCAGGTCCTGCCTTCTGCCGTCGACCGCGGCCACGATGTCGGCGATCATGGTGGGGACCGCGAAGAACCACCCGATCTCGTCCCGCGCGACGCGCTCGACGAAGCCGTCGGCCTGGAATCTGCGGTCCAGCACGTTGCACCCGCCCGCCAGCCACACGGGCAGGAACAGATACCCCGATCCGTGGCTGATCGGGCCCACGTGCAGGCATCTGTCCCCCGGCTCGACCGGGGGCAGCATGAAGAACCAGTCGCGGGTGGTGTTCATCCAGGCCCGGTGGGTGTAGGCGATGCCCTTGGCCCTGCCGGTGGTCCCCGCCGAGTGGCGGATGATGAAGGGGTCGTCGAGTTCGACGCGCGGGTCGGGGTCGGTGTCGGGGAACGACGCGAGCCAGTCCTCATAGCCTGAGTCGCGGACGATCAGCGTGATGCCGAGCTCGGCCACGATGTCCTTGATCTCGTGGGCGTACTCCTCGGCCACGACGGCGGCCTTGCACCCGGTGCCCGAGAGCATGTAGCGGTGCGCGGCGGACGAGTTGCGCCGGTAGAGCGGCACGCGGATGAGGTTCGCGACGGCGGAGCCGATGTAGAAGTCGGCCGCCTCGACGCAGTTGTCCTCGAGGACCGCCACGCGGTCGCCGGGTTCGAGGCCGGCCGCGAGGAGCGCGCCGGCCAGCCGCGTCCCGCGCTGCCAGACCTCACCGAACGTCAGCTGACGGCCGTCGCTGGCGATGGCGGGGCGGTCCCAGTGGAACTCTGCGGAGCGACGCATGGCGGTCCTGACGTCCAGCACGACGCTCACCTCCTTGCTGTTGTGGCGCCACCACCCGGGAGGGGGGTGAATGTCTGAACGGCATCGAAACGCGCCAACGGCGATGTGTCAACAAGGCCGTTGATAATTTCTGGAGGCCGTTCTAGGCTCAACGTGTCGGTACCGCCGAGGAGGCGTGAGCGGCTTCCCGGCTGGCAGCCGCAGCGGCTTTACCTACGTCGCGGGCTTTGGTCCCTGGTGGAAGTGACGTTCGTCCGCAGCGCACGTTCGTCCCGGCAGGGTTCCATGGAGAGAGAACCAAAGCCCGTCGCCATCGTCCGCCCCTCCCGGGAGGAACGGGGTTAGGAGGCAAGGCGGAGTGTTCGTTGATCGTCATGATGCGGGCATTCGGCTGGCCGAGCGGCTGCGTGGGCTGGTCGGCGCCGAGAGCCCGGTTGTCCTGGGGCTGCCCAGGGGTGGCGTGCCGGTGGCATTCGAGGTCGCCCGCGCTCTCGGCGCTCCGATGGATGTGATCGTGGTCCGCAAGCTCGGGGTGCCCTTCCATCCGGAACTCGGGTTCGGCGCCATCGGGGAGGGCGGAGCGCGTGTGGTCAACCACGGCATCGCCTGGCGCGCGCATCTCACGCCGGCGAATATGACCATGGTGGAAGAGGAGGAACGGGCCGAACTGCTGCGTCGCGTGCGCCGTTTCCGCGGTGACCGCGCTCCGGTGGATCCGGCGGGCCGTACGGCGATCGTGGTGGATGACGGCATCGCCACGGGCGGGACGGCTCGCGCCGCCTGCCAGGTCGCCCGTGCGCGCGGCGCCGCCCGAGTGGTGCTGGCGGTTCCGGTGGGACCGCCGGACACGATCGCGGCGATGCGGGAGGTCGCCGATGAGGTGGTATGCCTTGAGACACCCGGCCAGTTCTATGCGATCAGCGCCTGCTACTCCCATTTCCCCCAGCTCGCCGACGAGCAGGTAGTCGAGTTGCTGCGGCGGTCGCGCGAGGAAAGCACCACGGAATCCGATCCGCCCGGCTCCGCCGAGGAGGTTCAGGTGGACGCCGGGCGGGTCCGGCTGCCTGGTCGGTTCGTCGTCCCGGCGAACGCCGACGGGGTGGTGGCGTTCGTGCACGGCAGCGGCAGCAGCCGGCACAGCCCGCGCAACCGGTATGTGGCATCGGTGCTCAACGGCGCGGGCCTGGCGACACTGCTGTTCGATCTGCTCACCCTGGAGGAGGAAGCCGACCGAACCAACGTGTTCGACATCGAGTCGCTGGCCGGCAGGCTCATCCAGGTCACCGCCTGGCTGGTTGATCAGCCTGGGTCGGCAGGTCTTCCGATCGGCTATTTCGGGGCGAGCACCGGAGCCGCGGCCGCGCTGTGGGCGGCGGCCGAGCCGGGCAGCGGGGTTGCCGCCATCGTCTCCCGGGGCGGGCGCCCCGATCTGGCCGGCCCGCGGCTCTCCGCCGTACGGGCGGCGACCCTCCTGGTGGTGGGCGGCCGCGACCAGGTGGTGATCGATCTCAACAAGGCGGCGCAGGAACGGTTGCGCTGCGAGAATCTGCTCCAAACCGTCCCCGGCGCCACCCACTTGTTCGAAGAACCTGGAGCCCTGGAGACCGTCGCGGCTCTCGCGCGGGACTGGTTCACCCGCCACTTCCGTACCTGATGACCTACAACGTCAGAACGCCCATCCATCCCGGACGGGAGTCCTGAGCGATTGAGATGGGAGCTCTCCGTTCGACTCCTTCGGACCGTCCCAGACAGGGTCTTTTGCCTGGGGTCAGGGGGTCGCGCGGAAGGGTCCGACTATGCCTGGCGGTGTCGGGTCGGACGAGATCCGCCTGTGGTGCTCCCGTGCTGGCAGGGACCATGATCAACAGGATGCCTCGTTTAGGATTAGAGGAGCTATCTGGATCCTTGGAGAGCGGTTTCACAGCATATAAGAGAGGCGGCCGCACCCGATCGATAGCAGTGTGCACCTCCCGGATGAAGGCGGCGGTCCGGTCGATGCTGGGATGGCGCATAGTTCTTGTCGGCTATGCCCACCACGATGATGCCGCGGCGGGCGTTGGCGAAGGTCGCCACGTCGACGGCGATGGCATCGCCCACGTCGCCTTGGGAGTTTGGAAGGTGGCCCTATGAAGGTGGCCCTATAGTGCAGAATAGTGCAGATCCTCGGCTTCCCACGCGGCTTCCAGGCCGATCAATGCGGCGAAGTCCTGACGGGTGGCTTGATCCACTGGCGTGCCGAGCAGCGCCTGAAGACGGAGAGAGCGGAACATCATTGGGCGTCCTGGCGTGGACCTGGAGCGACGCCACCAAGTCAACGCGCTGCTGGTCAGGGAGATCGGCCGCGCCACCGCCCGGATCTTCGGCGAGGCCGAGCGGGAGAGCTCCGATGCACCCCCGCACGATCCGCGGCTGAAGCCGCTATGCGTGTGTCCTGGACCGGCTGGGACAGAGGGTTCAGGCCGAAGGAATTCTCACCTTGTGAGGCCGAGGGCGATGAGCGGGTTGTGGAAGTCGTCGCGTGCCCAGCGGGTACCTCCGGCGATATTGGTGAAGTTCAGCAGGCCTAGCGCGCCGATCGCGTAGCTACGCATGGCCGCCAGAATCGACCCTTCACGCGCTGTCTCAGGATCGAAGAACTCTCTCAACCCCTGGGTTCCCGGCCTGGGTGGGTGGCGCTCTCGTGCCGGTCCGGTTCAGCGCCGGAACCGTCCGGCGAAGCGGTTCCTTTTCCCGAGGTAGAGGAGGGTCCAGGTGCCGTCGGGGTTGCGGCGGGTGCGGTAGCGGTCGGGGTGGGTTGCTTTGTCGCGGTTGTGCCAGGTGCAGGCGGGGGCGAGAAGGTCCAGGTCGGTGGTGCCGCCCTCAGCCCAGCCCTTGACGTGGTCGATTTCGGCCATGTCGGCGGGGATGGGGCAGCCCTCGCGGTAGCAGGTGGCGTAGCGGGCCAGGACGGCCCGCCGCTGGGCGGGCGTGGCCAGGCGAACCGCGCGGCCCATGTCCAGGACCTGGCCCTGGGCGTTGACCACCAGGCGAACCAGTCGTGAGGTGCGAGCGAGCCGGTGAACGTCAGAGATGGGCAGCAGTTGCCCGGTGGCGATCAGCAGCCCGGGTGCCAGCCGGTCCGGCATGTGCCCACAGGTCCCACACGCCTCCTCCACCGGCCCTTCACCCGTGCCCGCGCGGCCGGCACCTGCTCCGGCTGAACCCGTGCCCGCGCTGTCGGCACCTGCTCCGGCCGAACCCGCGCCCGTGCTGTCGGCACCTGCTCCGGCCGAACCCGTGTCTGTGCTGTCGGCACCTGCTCTGGCTGAACCCATGTCCGTGCTGTCGGCATCGGCTCTGGCTGAACCCGTGTCCATGCTGTCGGCACCCGCCCCGGCTGAACCGGTGCCCGCGCTGCCGGCACCCGCCCTGGCTGAAGCCGTGCCTCCAGTGTGGCGGGGACCGCCCGCGCGGCAGGTCGAGCCGTCACCGGCCGGAGGTGTCCCGGGCCGAGTATCGCTGGAGCCGGCGGTGTCGGCGTCAGCGGTGTCGGCGTTGGCGGTGCCAGCTGCGGCTGTGTCGGGGTCAACGGTGTCGGCCGCAACTGCGTCGGCCGCGGCGGTGTCGGCGCGTCCGGATGTGCTCTGCGATGGCGACGCCCCCGTGGCAGGTGTGGTCGGCGTGGCGGGCGTGCCGGACGCCGCGGTGGAGGCCGCATGGGTGGAGTCGGCGTCATGAGTGGGATGGCCGGTGATGTGGTCGGTGGTGGGGTGGTCGTGTGTGGGGTGGCCGGTGGTGGGGTGGCCGGTGGTGGGGTGGCCGGTGGTGGGATGGTCGGTGGGGAGGGATTCGGCCCGGACCAGGACCAGCAGTTCGGTGGTGACCTTCCTGCTCAACAGCGCCGACAGCGCGTCGGCCTGGCGGACCCGGAGCGGGCGGTCCTCGTCTTTGCCTTTCGGTCTGGCGTAGGCGGTGAGGAACTCGCGCAGGCGGGCGCCGGCCTCCCGGGGCAGCCGGAACTCCCCCTCCACGCCGCCGGTACCAGACGGGCGCACCAGCAGGAAACGGGCGGCGTAATCGGCGTCGGCGTCATCCTCCAGGGTGCCGGGGTCCAGCAGCTCCCGCAGGTACCGCCCGGCCTTGCCGATCTCGGCCGGGGAGGCGCGGTCGGCCAAATCCAGCAGGATCGGCTCGGCCAGCCCGGCCTGCGCATCGTCCAGATGGGCGGTGACCCGGCAGATCGCCTCGACCGACCCCTCGGCCAGCGTGCCGGACGCGAACCGATCCCGGACGACAGGCAGCCGGGCCAACTGCATGGCGAGCCGGATCAGACGGGAGGCGCCCGCGCCGCTCATCCCCGCCGAGGCGCGCAGCCACGTCCCGGTCGAGGCGTGCCCGCCGCTGCCGGCACTCCTGGCCTCCCCGGACGCATGCACCCGCCCCACCCGCGCGGCGATCGCCGAGTCCAGCCGATCCTGGGCGAACAGCAGATCCTCCGTCTCGCCCACGCACACCCCGCAGCCCTCGGGCAGGTCGGTCACCGCAATCCGGGAGGCGAGCTGTCGCAGCGCGGCCACCAGCACTCCCGAACCCACCGGCTCACCAGAGCTCCCCGGCCCCGAGCAGGCGCCGCCGGTGCAGCGGCCAGCGTCAGTGGAACGGCCGGCATCAGTGGGGCTGTCGGCCGAAGGGCCAGCCTCGGTGGAGTGGCCGGCGTCGGTGGAGGAGCCGGTGTCGGGGGAGCGGCCGTGGAGGAACTGCTGCCTTGCGTTCTGCTGCCCTGCCTCGCCGTCTGCCTCGCCGTAGATGTTGTCGCCGTATATGTTGCCGTATGTGTCGCTGTAGGCGTCGTCGGTGGAACGCTGGGGCGGGACGTAGTCCGGGTCCAGCATCGTGCCCTTCAGGAAGGCGGGCAGCTCGCGTCCGCGGGCGCCCTCCGCACGGGAGGGATCCCGCACGTCGAGCGGAGACCCGAGCATGGAAGGCGCCCCCCCTTTCGCACCGGTGGATCCGAACAACTCCCCTCACGCTATCGGGCGGCTACGACAAAACCTGGCCTCGATCCGCGAAAAAACCGCAGGTCAAAGCCCCCGTGAAAAGATCTACCCACCCACCCGCCATGCGATGAGCCATCCGCCAGGCCCGATCAGAACACGGTCGTTTCCGCCGACATGACGCATCGCCGGCGCAAGCACGCCCGCTACCCGCACCGCCGCGAGACCTTCCCTGTCTTCCCCGCCGGCGGGAATCAGCAGGGGTCTGTTCGATCAGCTCAACGCCCTGCCCTGGAGCGAGGTCCCCATCGAGCAGACGGCCACGGCCACGGCCACGGCCACGGCCACGGCCGCACCGAGATCCGTACCATCCAGACCGTGCCCGCCCCACCCGGGACACGCCTCCCGCACGTCACACAGCTCTACCTGATCGAACCGAAGGTCGACGACCTGAACTGCAAGCCGTTGCCGACCGTTGCGGTCCTGGGGTCACCACCCTGACCGCTCACCGGGCCGGTCCCCGCCGACCGGCCGAGTTCATCCGCGGCGAGCGATCGATCGAGAACAAGGATCATCACCTCCGTTCTCCCGGGGGCCGCCAGGGGTGTTGCGTGACGTTGCGACAGTCCGAGACGTGACCTTCGGCGAAGACCGGTGCAAGATCCGGACCGCCTCAGCTCCATCGATCCCCGCGATCATGCGCAGCCACGCGATCGGCCGTCACGCCAGCTCACCTTCACCAACATCGCCGACGGAACCCGCTGAGCCCGCGACGACTTCCACAACCCGCTGATCGCTCTCGGCCTCACGATCTGAGAACTCCTTCAACCCTGGACAGCGGGTTCATGAGGTGCATTTCTTTCGACAGCTCGTCCCCCCCCGGCAGCCACTATTGGCACGTAATTCGCAGTAGTCATCTGTTTCGGCCACGTTTCAGGCGGCGCCCTCGTCGCCCGACGGAAGGCACACCTCCGGAGTGGGCATCCGAAATCATGGAATTTGCCGGGACAAACACCTGACCATGAAGTGAGATAGCTAAGACGAATCTGGACGTACTCGTTTTCCGTTGAGAAGATGCCCTGCTCGGCCCAAATTCAGCGGAAAGGAATTTGCCTGGTGGTCGACCTCATTCATAAAGCGGCCGAGAAATGGGCCGACAGTCTGGTCGAATTGGGCGGGAATAATCCCCTGCTGTACTTCAAACCCAGCGCGACCAGCGGGCTCGATCTCGCCGACGCAGACGTCGCCGCACTGACAGCACTTTTCGGCAACCGGCCGACCTTGCTGAGCGCGCTTTTCAAGGACCCGGCCCGCCATGACGTCATGGGCACTCGGGCGCAGCTTCTGCGCAAGAGAATTCTCACCTTCGAGGAGGAGCAGGGAATCGCGGTCGGCCATTTGGTTCGCGGGCTGATCCATGTTGTCCCGCACTCCCGTCGAGGCCGCATCACCCCATTGCGTGCTCCTCTCCTGCTACAGAATTTCGCCTTGCTCGCGCGTACCGAGTCCGACTTCACGTTGAAGTTGTCCGATGAGGTGGTGGTGAACCCCACCCTCATGTACGCGCTGGATCGCCTGTTCGGCGTGGACCCTGGGGACCTGGAAGAAAAGATCGACGGACTGCTTGCCGAGGCAGCCCACCACGAGGATCAGGTTGAGCAGGTCTACCGAATGCTGCAGGAGGCGCTACAACTCCACGGCCACTCGACACGGCTGGAGAGCCTGCTCTTGGCGGGGGTTTTCAGCTACGACAAGCTTCCAATGGTCGAAGAACTGCGCACCTGCGGCCAGTTGATGGCACGGCACCCGGTGATCGCGGCCCTGGCGGGCGATCCCGACGCCACCAGTACTCTCCTCGGTGAACCTGCCCCTGAGCAGGTCTCCAGCGACACCATCCGCCCGGAGAACGAGTTCCTGATCTGCGACGCCGACTCCTCTCAGCAGCAGGCGATCTCCCGGGCGCTGGCCGGTCGGCATCTGCTGATCGATGGGCCGCCGGGAACCGGCAAGAGCCAGACCATCGCCAACATCATCGCCTCCATGGCCGCTCACGGTCGCCGTGTGCTCTTTGTCGCGGAGAAACGCGCCGCGATCGAGGCGGTCACCGATCGCCTCGCCGCCGCTGGGCTGGACCGGCTGGTATTCGACCTGCACGACAGGCGGGTCCAGCAGCAGAAGATCGCCAAACAGATCCAGCAGGCACTGGAGGGGGCCGAGCGGGAGCCCCCCGTCGAGGCGGCTGAATCGCACGCCCGCCTGGAACGGCGCCGGGCGGCGGCCATGCTCCATGACGTCGAGATCCACGGTCGGCGTGAACCGTGGGGCATCAGCTTCTACCAGGCGGTGGACCGGCTGTTAGCGCTTCCGTCCGAGCTCACCAGTGACATCCGGCTGGCTGTCGCCGCGTTGCGCACAGTCAATCTGAGCGTGCTCAACGAGCTGCAGGACGATCTGCGGCGGTATGTGAACCAGGGCGGCCACCAGATCCGACTTGGGGAGTCCTTGTGGTCGCGCAGTCAGGTGCGGGACCGGGAGGCCCTCCGTACTCTCCTGCACCGGCTGGACCGGCTCAGTCCCGCCAGCGTTCTGGAGTTGCACGCCGGTGTCCGCGTACTGGCCGGAAGCGCGGGACTCCAGGAGCCCGGCACCTTGGGGGAGTGGAGCGAATTGCTTCACCTGCTCGAGGGCGTGACGCGTACGCTGACGGTCTTCGGGTCTGAGATCTTCGACGAAGATCTCGTCGATCTGCACTATGCCACCGCGGACCGGCGCTGGCGCGCCCAGCGACCGCGCCCGATGGGGCTGTGGCCGCTGATCCTCCTACGCTGGCGGGCCATGCGGCTGGCGGTCAATGGCCCCCGGCGCCGCAAGGCTCTGCACGCGCAACTGACGGCTGCCCTCGACCAGCGCGAACACTGGTTTACCCGCTCCGAGGGAAGGA
The DNA here is from genome assembly GCF_039871605.1 of Acrocarpospora sp. B8E8. NCBI lineage: Bacteria > Bacillati > Actinomycetota > Actinomycetes > Streptosporangiales > Streptosporangiaceae > Acrocarpospora > Acrocarpospora sp. B8E8. The sequence goes on from NZ_JBDPLV010000075.1 coordinate 33,487, forward strand.
CTCTCCCGGCAGACCTGGCCGGGCGGGTACCGGAAGCGGAACGATTCGCTACGTTCCTCGACGATCTGAAAGCGGTTGCGGAACACACCGCGCTGGTCCGGTTCGAGGACCGGCACACTCCGGCGGAGGTCGCCGCGACCATGGCGAAGCTGCACGCCGAGCGCGCCACGCTGAACCGTATGCCCGAGCACAACCAGATCACCGACCGCTTCCACGCTCTCGGGCTGGGCCAGTTGCTCGACAAGCTGGCCGACCGGAACACTGGAGCCGACGCGTCCGCCGACATCCTCCAGCGCGTGTGGCTAACCTCCCTACTCGACGAGATGCGTCAGGAATCCGACCATCTGCGTAGCTTCTCCGGCAAGACGCACTCTGAAGTCATCACCCACTTCCAGCGTGCCGACCGGGAACACGTCCATATGACGGCAGGACGCGTCAAGCGGAAAGTGGCCGAGCGGATTCGGCAGGTCGGCGACAGCAACCGGGAACAGAGCAAGATCGTCCTGGAGCAGGCCAGTCGCAGCCGGGGACACATGCCCCTGCGCCGTCTCATCGAGAAGGCGCCGGACGTGCTGCTCGCGACGTTCCCCTGCTGGGCGATGTCCCCGATCGTGGTCAGCCGTATGCTCCCAGCGCAACGCCTGTTCGACATGGTGATCTTCGATGAGGCCAGTCAGATCGCTCCACCGGACGCGATCACCTCGATCATGCGTGGCGCGCAGGTCATCGTGGCCGGGGACGAGCACCAACTGCCGCCCTCCGACTATTTCAAGCGGACCCTTTCCGAGTCTGTCGACACCGACGACACCGACGACGACCTCACCGACTACGAGTCGATTCTGACTCGGCTCGGGGCGCTCATCCGCACGCGCACCAGGCTCTCCTGGCATTACCGCAGCCGCGACGAACGGCTGATCGCTTTCTCCAACGTCGAGATCTACGACAAGGCCCTGACCACCTTCCCAGGAGTCCAGCCGGAGCCTCCCATCCGCTTCGAGCATGTTCCTGACGCCGTCGCCATCCCCGGTCAGAGCGGTTCCTCCTTTGAAGAGGTCAAACGGGTCGTCGACCTGGTGCTTCACCACGCCGAATACCAGAAGGACCTGACGATGGGTGTGATCACCCTGGGCCGTCCGCACGCGGACCGCATAGAGAAGGCGCTGCACGAGGCCCAGCGAGGCCGGCCGGATCTGGCGGAGTTCTTCGCTGCCGGAAAGGGCCCCGGCTCGCGATTCTTCGTCAAGAACCTGGAGACGGTACAGGGCGACGAACGCGATGTCATCATCCTCAGCCTTGGCTACGCGCGCGCCAAGAACCACGTCCTCACTTACCAGTTCGGCGTGTTGAATCGGGCAGACGGCCATCGGCGGCTGAACGTCGCGATCACGCGCGCTCGCCGCCGCCTGACCGTCGTGAGCGCTTTCCACCCCGACGACATGGACCCCGGACGAACCCGATCAGCCAGGCATTCAGGCGTCGAGCTACTGCGCAGGTTCCTGGTGTTCGCCGCCAGGGACGGAGAAATCGAGAGGGCGGGTTCCGGCGACCAGAAACTCAACGGTTTCGAGCGTAGTGTTCTCAACGCCCTTGAGAGGGAGAACCTGCCAGTGCAGGCCCAGTACGGCTGCGGCGGTTATCGCGTCGACTTTGCGCTGAGCCACCCCGAGCGCCCAGGCCGCATGGTGCTGGCCGTCGAAGCCGACGGCGAGCGTTACCACAAGTCGGCCAGCGCTCGTGATCGCGACCGGCTACGCCAGGCTCACCTCGAAGCGCTCGGCTGGCGATTCCATCGGCTCTGGTCCGCAGAGTGGCTGCGTGACCCGGACGGTCAGACCGCAGCCATCGTCCAGGCGTGGCGCCACGCCGTCGCCACCTCCGACGCCCCGCCGCAGACCTCCGAAAGCGATGTGGAGAGCGACCCCGAGCCACCGGACCCGCGAGCCCGGCGTGGCCGTCGCCCCTACGTCGAATACCGCCGCAACATCGGCGAGTACCCAGAACACGAACTTGTCGCCCTCAGCGTCTGGGTGCTCCGTGACGCGCTCCAGATCAGACGCGAAGACCGGGTCAGGGAGGTCGCCCGCGAACTCGGGTTCCAGCGTGTGGGCTCGGCGATCCGCACCCGCCTGGAGGCGGCCCTCAACCGCGCGCAACAGATCATCGACGACCAAGGAGGCGGCTGATCACGATGGTGACCCTAGACCCTCGTACCATCGAACGTGTCGCCCGCATCATCTGCGACCTGGACGGTTCCTTCGAGCGAAGCGGCCGCCAACTGGAGCAGTTGCTGGAGAATGCCGACTGGACCGACCCGCCCTACTACGACAGAAGCCCACGTATCCCGTGGCTGATCGACGCCATGAAGTCGGCGACCGACGCGGAGGTGGAGCAGCTCATCTGCCGGGTCTGCCATCCGCTGGAGTACGACGAGGACGGCAAGGCCGCCGCCGAGGCCGTCCGTGAGGCGATCAACGAGGCGCTTGACCGGGAGGGCCTGACTGTCTCCTACATCGGCCACGAGCCTGTCATGGGACGGCTGGGCAGCAAGGGATCCACCGTGTACACGGCCCCGGAAGACTTGGAATCCCGGCTGCCGCTGCTCATCGACGACCCCGAAACGGTTGCCTGGCTGCTCGCGAGAGCCAACGAGACCAAGATCTGCGAGGCGAACGGCGCGTACGTCTTCGCCCTCGTCGGAATCGGCAGCTTCGTCGAATACTTGCTGTTCTCTGTACTCACCCGCTGGGATCCGGATATCAGCGAGCACGGCTTCATCGACAGAGGCGGCAAGAGAGTGCCCGACGAACGGGTCTCCCTGGATACGCTGATCAGAACCGCGCACGCCCGAGGATTCATCGGACTCGACCGCAAGGACTTCATCGACAAGGTCCGCGAATACCGCAACTTCGTTCACCTTCGACGGCAGTCGGCGGTCGCGCTGCATCCTGATCCGGAGACGGTGATGATGTGCTGGGGCCCCGTCCGCGCCATCCTGGTGGATCTCGAACGAACAGTACGCTCCCGGCGCCAATCCGCAACCTGAGAAGGATTCGTCCTCTACTCCACGTTACTGCGAAGCGCTAAGCCGGGCGCGTACGCACACGCCCCGCGGCAGGCCACGATCCGTGGCCACCTGCGCACCAGGCGCAGCACATCGGGTAGCAGTCGCAGCGCCTCCCGCAGTTGGCCGCCACGCGGCCGGGATGATCACCAGCGCGGCGATCAGCACGCCCCAGGCGACCAACGACGCGACCACGAGCCCGCGAGCTGTAGGCGGCTGTACCGGTCGGACCGGCGGGACCGCTTCCCGCCCCGTCCGACCGGCTGAGGTTCGGAAGCACGGTAGCCCGGGGGGAATCGCACTCCCGGGCTACCGCGTCATGGCCGGCTGAGGTCACACCCGATCACCTGAAGGTCGTCAATCCCACAGGGCGCCGAAGGTCATCCCGAGCGGAGTGACGAACTCCGGGCCGCTCGCTCGGGTGATGAAGTGCGTCGATTACTTGTCATCGCGCAGCCGGACACAGCAGGCGGCCAGGCTTGGCCGTAGAGTCCTGCCGCGGCGGTCAGAGCCAAGCGATCAACGGCGTTTGATCGCCACCACGGTGTACGGAGTCGTCGGCGTCGGGGTTGTGGTGAAGCGGGCGTTGGGCAGGTAGAGGCGGTCACGGAAGGCGGCGACGGTGGTGGGCACGTCGAAGCGGGCGTCCACCAGGTTGCGTACCACCGTGCCGGACTTCGCGTGGCGGTCCAGGTGGAGGACGGTCACCGTGTTCAGGCGGTTCTGCACGACGTAGAGCGTGCGGTCCTCCAGAAGCAGCCCGTCACCGTTGGCCAGGGACTCGGTCTCCACCAGGGTGGCGACGCCGGTCTGGGGGTTGACGCGGAAAAGCTGGCCGGTGTTCGACTGGATCACGAGCAGCGCCTTGCCGTCAGGGGCGGGGGCGATACCGTTGCTGTTGATGCCGGTCCCGTAGACGAGGTCCCCGCTCAGCGGGATCGTCACCGCCTCAGCCGGCAGCTCTCCATGCCGCCCGAACGGCAGCTTGTACAGCACCGGGTTGGTCGAGTCGGTGAAGTACGCCGCGTGGCGGGTGAGCACGACGTCGTTGATGAACGCGGCGCCGGATGCGAGTTGATAGCTCGCGAGCACCGCGCCGCTCCGCGTGTCGATCACCCGGGCGTTACCACCGGTGCCGCCGGAGACGAAGAGCCGGCCCCGTCCGTCGATCTTGAGGCCGAGTGACGGTGTGCCCGGCCCGGGATTGATGATCTGTCCCTGCCCGGTACGCAGATCCGCGCGGTAGATCGCGCCGGTCGCCCGCGATCCGAAGTACGCGGTCGCGTCCAAGCCGATGGCGATCCCTTCCGGCTGGAAACCATCCGGGAGGGAGAACTCCGTGGGGAAGACTGTTTTGCTCGCGGAGACCGATTCGACAGGGCCAGACCCGGTTTCGGCGGCCGCGACCGGGGCCGCCACGAGCGCGGCCAGGAACCCCGCTAGGACTACTGCTAACTTCATCAACGAACATCCCATCTGTCAGGGAGACGGACGAGTGCCCCAAATGTCCGCTTGGGCAACGGATCTAACCTATCGAGCGACACGTAAACACTCGCGAAAGATCGCCGATCGTCTCGCGTTACCTCGGCGGCGTGGGTGGTGACGCGGGGGCCGATCCGGTCGACTCCCGGACGAACAGGCGTGGCTCCTGGGGGATCACCAGGTCGCGCGGGGACGCTCCGTCGAGCTGGGCGACGAGCTCATCGACGGCGGCGGCGCCCAGCTCCAGGAGGGGCAGGCCGATCGTGGTGACGGCGGGCACGGTGAAGCCGGCCGCCGGGAAGTCGCCATAGGCGATCACCGAGATCTCCTCGGGGACGCGGAGCCCCGCGTTGGTCAGGAATCGGATGACGCCGATGGCCTGACCGGGAGAGCTGGTGAAGATCGCGGTCGGTTCCGCGTCGAGCAAGGTCCTGGCGGAGGCGAAGCCCGTCGCCTCGGTGAAGTCGCCGAACAGCGGGGGGAGCAGCGGGAGCCGCCGCGCGTCGATCGCGCTCTCGAACGCGGCGAGCCGGTCCGCGCCGCTCTCCACCTCCGCGGGCCCGGCCAGGTGGGCGATGCGCCGGTGCCCGAGGCCGGTGAGGTGCTCGACGGCGAGCTCGCTGGCCCTGGCGACGTTCATGGTGACGTTGCGCCCGGAGCCGGCCACCGCGCGGTTGACGAACACGTGCGGGAAAGACGATTCCCGTAGGTGCGCCACCAGCGGGTGGTCGGGCACGGAGGAGCCCATGAGCAGCCCGTCGACCCGGCCACCGTCGATGAGCAGGCGCCCGGCCGGCTGCTCGTCGAAGTCCTCGGCGAGCAGCGCCAGGTAGCCGTGCTCGGCGGCGCGGCGGTAGGCGCCGCGCGCGATCGTGATGTACGGAGGGTTGTCGATGGAGGGCGCGATCAGGGCCAGCGCCATGGTCCGCGACTTCGCCAGTGCCCTGGCCCCGGCGTGCGGCTGGTAGCCGAGGTCGTGTGCCACCTGGAGGATGCGCTGGCGCGTCTCGGGCCGCACCGCGACAGTCGGGTCGGCGTTCAGCACCCGCGAGACGATGCTCTTGGTCACCTCCGCGACGTTGGCGACGTCGACGAGGCGCACGCGATCGGGCTGAACTCCTTTCACCTGCAGTCTCCTCCGCAGACCGGCAGACTGATCACTTCAAGGCTAGCCTAGGGCGGAGATTGCTGGGCGTCGATGCCGCCGTCGATGACGATTCGCGCACCGGTCAGCGTGGGCGCGTGATCGGCGGCGAGGAAGCCGACCAGGTGGGCGATCTCCTCCTGCGCCGTCGGCTCGCCCGCCGGAATGCGCGCGCGGCGGTTCGCCGCCTCCTCATCGCTGAGCAGGTCCCAGCGGCTGCTCCAGACGTAGCCGGGAGCGATGGCGTTCACCCGGATGCCCAGCGGCGCCAGGTCGATCGCCATGCTGCGGGTGAGGCCGTCCACGGCCGCCTTGCTGGCGTTGTACGCGGTCCGTCCGTGAATGGCCCGTTCCCCGGCGAGCGAGGAGATGTTCACGATCACACCCCGTCCGGCCCGCGCCATCTGCCGGGCGGCGAGCATGGAGCACAGGTGCGTGGCGAAGACGTTGACCTCGAACACCTCGCGGAGGAAACGCGGCTTCTCCGCCAGCACGTCGTCATCGCCGAGACCCAGATGCGCGGCGTTGTTCACCAGGATTCCCGGCGCGAGGCCGCGTGCGGTGAGCGCGGCGAAGCCCGCCTCGATCGCCTCGGGGTCGGAGAGGTCGAAGCCGATCGAATGGACCTCGGCGCCCGGAACTTCTGCGCCGATCCGGGCCGCGACCGAGGCCGCGACCGCCTCGTCGATCCCGTGGACGACGACGATCGCCCCATTCCGGGCGAGTTGCCTGGCGATGGCCAGGCCGAGGTTGTGACTCGCCCCCGTGACGAGGGCGATCCGCTCCGTGCTCATCGGCTCTCCTTCACGTGCAGCGTCACCTCGGCGTCGGGGCGGATCTCGGTGAGGGCGCCGGTGTAGTGCCGCAGGTCGTGCCGGACGTAGGGGTACCGGGCGACCGCGTCCGGATCGATCCGCACGCCCAGGCCCGGCTCCTCGGGGATCTGGGCCAGACCGCCGGTCACGACCGCGCCCTCGGCCGAGATCTCGGCTCGCCACGGCACGTCGGTCGCCATGGTCTCCAGGTAGGTGAAGTTGGGCGTGCACGCGGCGAGCTGCAGGGTCGCCGCGTTCGCGACCGGGCCCGAGGGGTTGTGCGGAGCGAAGGAGACCTGCCACAGCTCGGCCAGCGAGGCGATCGTGCGCGCCTCCCAGACGCCGCCGGCGTGGGAGACGTCCGGCTGCACGACGTCGGCGCAGCCTCGGTCGAAGACCTCCCGGAAGTCCCATCGCGTGTAGAGCCGCTCGCCCAGCGAGATCGGCGTCGAGGTGCGTCCCTTCAACGCGGCGTAGTTCGCCAGGTTCCCCGGGATGAGCGGCTCCTCCAGCCACAACACGCCGAACTGCTCGAGGGCTGCGGCGACCTGGACCGCCGCCGGCAGTTCGAAGCGGCCGTGCGCTTCGACGATGATGCCGGCTTCGCCCTCGACGGCCTCGGCCACGGCCTCGACGGCCGTCATCGCGGCGCGCAACGCCGAGGGCGACAGGGTACGGAAGGCCGACCCGAAGGGGTCCCACTTGAGCGCGCGGTAGCCCCACGCGACCGCCGCGCGCGCCTTCTCGGCGAACTCCTCGGGGCGCCTGGCCCCGGCGAACCAGCCGTTGGCGTAGCACTCGACGGAGGAGCGCAGCTTGCCGCCGAGCAGCTCGTAGACGGGCACCCCGAGCGCCTTGCCCTTGATGTCCCACAGTGCCATCTCGATGGCCGAGAGCGCGCTGGTCAGCACGGGGCCGCCGCGCCAGTACGCGTCCCGGTAGGCGTCCTGCCACCAGCCCTGGATGTTGCCGAGCTCCCGTCCGGCCAGCCCGTGCTCCAGCGCCAGGAGCGCCGCCTCGACCGTGTGCTCGCGATACTCCAGGGTCGCCTCGCCCCAGCCCTCGATCCCGTCATCGGTCTCGAGCTTCACGAAGACCCAGTTCGTGCGGTACGCGTCGCAGATGTAGGTGGTCAGCGACCGTAGCTTCATCGGTCCCGCCACTGGGCGTCGAGCCCGGCCACGACCGACGCGTCGGTGAGGACGAGCGGGTAGTCCGTCAGCGGAAGCCGGTACCTGGTCCCGCGCGTGCGCCAGTCGGTCGTGAGGAGATCCGCCGGCTGTTCGACCGCGTAGACCTCGCCGGTGAGAACGTCGAACAGCACGGGACGGTCCATGCTGAGCCGCTCGTCCCACCACAGCTCCACGTCGATGGTCGCCTGCGCCGACCGCTGCTGCGGGTCCTCGGCGAGCCAGTACGCGAACAGCGGCGCGCCGTCGCGCTCGAAGGTGGCGGCGTACGGCGCGGCCATGAGCGTCGACCGCTGCGGCGACGCGGGGTCCCGCTCGGTGAACAGGCACATGAGCTCGGTACGCCGCGTCCGGTCGTCGAAGAGGTGGCACACCCGGCGCGCGACCTCGAAGGAGTACTTCGGCTGGTAGCTCCCCCCGTGGATCAGCCCCATCATCACCGGCGCGTTGACCTTGTCGCCGGCCTGCCGGTACGGGCGCTCCATGAGATCGACCGCGTGGAAGTAGAAGATCTTGTCGAAGCCCACTCTGAGGTCGGCGAGGAACCTGCGGGCGATCCACTTGGCCTGCACGACCTGGTCCATGGCGTACATGCCGAGCCAGTCGTCGTGGTGGCCCGCGAGCTGCGAGGGGCATCCGTTCTCGCCCTGGTAGAGGGCGATGCGCCGGTCCGGCGAATGCTCGTCGAGGATGCGGCGCAGCAGGTCGTGTGTGTTCCGCAGGTTGTGCTCCGGCACCATCTGGTACGGGTGGAACGAGAAGGCGTCGATCGACCGCGCGAGCCCGCCCCGCAGCGCGGCCACGAGAAAGGCGGGGTCGACGAGCGACGTGGCGCCCCCGATGATCGTGGCGTCCGGGATCTCGGCCCGTACGGCCTGCGCGGTGACCCGCACGAGTTCGGCGTAGTCGCGCCCGCTGACCTCCCGCGGCTGCCAGAACTGGGGGATGTTGGGCTCGTTCCACACCTCCCAGTGCGTCACCCTGCCGCGATAGTGTTCCGCCAGGGCGCGGACGAACGCCGTCCACGCGGGGACCGCGCCGTCGTAGTAGATCGGCACATAGCCGACCGCGGACTCGTGCGGGACCCCCGGCATGTACAGCTCGTTGCCGAAGGTGACGCTGAACATCGTCTCGACGCCGGCCGCCGCGAGACTGTCGACGATCTCGTCGAGCCAGGCGAAGTCGTACCGGCCCGGCTCGGTCTCGCAGCGGCTCCACCCGGTCTGCACGCGGGCCCACTTGGCGCCGAGCCGCGACAGGTGCGGATAGACCCGCTCCGCGGTGAACATTCTCCGATCGAGGGTTTCGAAGCCGATGCCGAGCCTGGAGGAGGTGATCTCCGCCGTGGTCCGGGAGATCTCGACCCGGCCCGCGGGGCGGACCCCGGTCAGCGGCGGAAGCTGCGCGCGCGCGAGCGACGCGACATCTTGGGACTCGATCTGGGCGGCTGGTGTCGTCATAGGATCTTGGGTGTCCTTTGGTGCGGTGGAGCGGCTACTTGCCGATCCCGGCGGTGAGACCCTGGATGATCTGCCGGGTCGCGAGAATGAACAGGACGAGCAGGGGCAGCGTCGTGATGACGAGCCCCGCGAACAGCGATGCCCAGTTGTTCTGGTACTCGCCGAAGAAGGTCGTGAGCCCGACGCCGAGGGTGTAGTTGTCGCGGGAACGGAGCATGACCAGCGGCATCAGGAAGTCATTCCAGATCGGCACGAACCGGAAGACCACCACCGTCGCGACGGCCGGCCGGACGAGCGGGACCATGACCCGGAGGAAGACCGTGAAATGGTTGCCGCCGTCCAGGAAGGCCGCCTCCTCCAGCTCGCCGGGCAGCTGCCGGAAGAATGAGATGAGGACGAAGACGCTGAACGGGATGCCGTTGGCCGAGTAGATGAGGATGAGGCTCAGCGGCGAATCGATCAGCCGCAGCCAGTCCATCAGGTAGAACATCGGCAGGATGGCCAGCATGAACGGGATGAGCAACCCGGACATGAACAGCCCTTCCAGGGCGTCGCGGCCGCGGAAGCGCCATCGGGCGAGGGCATACGCCGCCGGCAGGGACACGGCTGTGGAGATCGCCACCGAGGAGACCGTGATCAGGATCGAGTTCAGCGCGTACCGGCTGAAGGATGCGTCCGCCCACGCGCTCACGTAGTTCTCGAGCGTCGGGTCGGTGGGGATGGGCCACGGGTCGGTCGCGATCTGCAGATGGGTGCGGAAGGAGTTGAGGATCATCGTGAGCAGGGGCAGCACGCAGACCGCGGCGTACAGCCACAGCACGGTGGTGATGACGACGGCCTGCGCGCTCCACCGGCCGCGCCGCCGGCGAGCCGGTGGCGTCGCGCCGTCCCGAGCGCGTTCGACGGTGTCCAGCGTGAGGGTCATGAGAGCTTCTCCTCCTGCGCGCGGATCACGCGCCTGCCCAGGAGCGCGCCGCCCAGAATGAACAGGAAGAGCAACGTCGCGAGCGCTGAGGAGACGCCGAGCGCGTTGCTCGCGCCCGACTGGAACGAGACGCGGAAGAAGAGCACGCTCAGCACGTCGGTGGCCCCGGCGGGTGAGCCCGTCGCGCCGCCGAAGGCGTACGGGAGCGTGAACATCTCCATCGCGCCGATGAAGGTCAGGATCGACACGGTCCCGATCACCGGGGTGAGCAACGGCAGCGTGACGTGGCGGAAGCGCCGCCACCCGCCGGCCCCGTCAACGCTCGCGGCATCGTTCAGTTCGGGCGGGATCGCGCCGAGCGCCGCGCCGTACAGCAGGACCGGGAATCCGATCCACTGCCACACGCTCACCAGGATGAGCACCGGCAGCGCCGTGGAGGGCTCACCGAGCCAGGACACCGCGAGCGAGTCGAGCCCGAGCGCCTCGAGCGCGGCGTTGACCGGGCCGAAGGTGGGCGAGAGCAGCAACGTCCACAGGTAGCCGACGACGAGGGGGCTCACCAGGTAGGGGGTGGTGTAGAGCACCTGGAACAGCCGTCGTACGGGTCCGAGTCTGTGCAGTTGCACCGCCAGGAACAGCCCGGCGGAATTCTGCAGCACGAGCGTTCCTGCGAAGATCGCGATGTTGTGCAGGAAGGCGCGGGGCATCTGCTCGACGAACGGCTGCTCGGTGAACAGGACCACGAAGTTGTCGAACCAGTTGAAGCGGACGAGGTTCGTGCCGCCCCGCCACTCGAACAGCGAGTAGCCCAGGGCGCTCGCCATCGGGTAGAGCAGGACGGCCGCGAACAGCGCGAACGCCGGAAGGATGAACAGGGCGACGACGATCGTCGGCGCACGCTGCACGCTGGAGGCGCTCTTGATGGTCTGTGCCATGGGGTGCTATTCGTACTGGAAGTCGGCCGGGCGGAACCAGGCGTCGACGCCGGTCTGGACGCTCTGGGCCGCACGGGCGGGGTCGGTCTCGCCGAGCCAGATCTTCTGGACCTGCTCGCCCATGAGATCCGTGCCCGACGGCGAGCCGTAGCGCAGGTAGGCCGCGCCCAGGTAGGTGGACGGCGTGGACTGGTAGCGCTGGTACATCTCGGCCAGCTGGGGATTCTTGAGCGTCACGCCGTCCCGGGCGGGAATGGTGCCCATGGCGTTGGCGTACAGGTTGGCGAACTCGGTGCCGGCGAGCCAGTTGAGCAGGACGGCCGCCTCGGCGGGGTGCGCGCTGCGCTTGGCCAGGGCCCAGCCGCCGTCGGCATAGCTGACGGTGACCGCCTTCGAGGGCCACTCCGCGTTGACCGGCACGTCGAACGTTCCGTAATCGACCTCCGCGCCGAGGTTCGCGAACGTGGTGACCTGCCAGGCGCCCGACGGGAACATGGCCGCCCGGCCGGTCGCGAACAGGGTGACCGCCTCGTCGAGGGTGACCGAGGTGACGTTGTCGACCAGGTACGGCTGGATCTGCTCCAGCAAGCCGACGGCGGCCACGTTGTCCGGGTCGGTGAGGTTCTTCTTGCCCGCGATGAACGCCTGCTCGAAGCCACCGGCTCCGCGCCGCGCGTTGCCGAGGATCTCGGCGGCCAGCGAAATCTGCGCCGCCACGGACCCCGGGATGACGATGGGGGCGACGCCGGAATCCTTGATCTTCTGGGCGGCCGCGATAAGCTCGTCCCAGCTTGCCGGCACAGCGAGGCCGAGGTCAGCGAAGATTTTCTTGTTGTAGTACACCTGGGCGGTCTGGATGCCCTGCGGCACCGCGTAGAACTTCCCGTTCGCCTTGCCCTTGGCGCCGGCCAGGGCCGGCTTGCTGAAACCGCTCCAGTCCTTCACGACGTCGTCGAGCGGCACGATGTTGCCGCTGTCGGCGAAGCTGGACAGCACGCCGTAGGAGCGCAGCGCCACGATGTCCGGGCTTCCGGATCCGGCCAGCCCCGTGGTGAGCAGCGTCTCGTAGTTCTTGTCGAGCTGAGCCACCACCTCGACGGCGATACCTGGGTGGGCCTTCTCGAAAGCGTCGATGATGCCGGCCTTCTTGAAGGCGTTCATGGCCTCGTTGCTCCATGTCCACACCGTGAGACGCACCTCATTGGCCGACGCGCCGCTCCCGCCGCCGCAGGCGCCCATGAACATCACCGCACTCAGCGCCAGCGCCAGCCCTGCGATGAGCCGGCTACGCGGAGTCCACGGCCCGGATCGTTGTATCGCCACGTTAGCTCCCTATCGGTTGCCGACCTCCGGTGATCACTTAAGAAAACCGGTTTTCTTCAGGCTGCACACGCTAATGTGTACGGCGAATCTCGGTCAACCCGTAACAAGCCAGAAATGTAGGTACGGCCGAACGGCGGGATCTCCCCAGCCGAACCGCTCACCGATGGCCGAACAGGGGAGCGGACTCCCGAAGAGCCTGAGCTATCTGTCCGTCCGCACAGCAGATGGCCAGGGCACAAGCAATGATGCTCCAGCAGTTCCGTCTGAGCTTCATGAGCAACCCGAACGATCCGACCAGGCACGAGCTCCGGCGTTACAAGATCGAAACTGTGCGTGGTCGTCGGCGCCTCGTGTGGACGCGTCTAACGGAACGATTCCGCCCGATGGAGAGGAACTCCATGGACGCCCACGGCTCTACCGGCGATCTGACCGCCATCATGTTTCTCGCCACCGGAGGCACCACCCTCATCTCCTTCCTCGCGTTCCCTTTGGCGGGTTTTCCCTTCGCGGGGGTGTCCACTGGCGTGGATGTACTCGGAAGAGGCCCGACTGGCCTGGCCTTGCTCATCTGGATCATCCCGCTCACCGCCGCCGTCACGGTTGCCCTCGGCGCGTGGCTCCGCCTTGCCCCCAGGTCGTCCTCTACCGCTGTCCGCACGGCATCCGCCTTCGTCCTGTTCCTCACCGCCCCGTCCCTACTGCTCTGGAGCCTCCCGATCGCCTTGGCGCTGCCCAATCTCGATGACCTCGTATTCAGATTCCTCGAGACCGGTTACTGGCTCGTCCTGGCCACCCTGGCCTTCGGCTTCATAACCGCCCTGGTCGGCATATGCCGCCGCTACGCCCCTGCCGACCAGACATCTGCGTCGGAGCCGTGACTACTCACGAACCGTGTCGAGTACCTTCGTGTCGTGGGAGATGATCACATTTCTGCCTGGCCCGATTGGTACGCGGCGCTGCCGGTGACAATCTCGGCAGCCGGGGTGTTGTTCTTTGACGATGCAGGCCGGGTCATGCTCGTGCACACCAGCTATAAGGACGACTGGGACATACCCGGCGGAATCATCGAGACAGACAAGGGGGAGACTCCCATCCGGGCGGCGCGCCGCGAAATAGCCGAGGAACTCGGCCTGGACATCGAGGTTGGTCGCCTGCTGTGCGTCGACCAGGTCCCCGCCATCTCGAACCGGCGACCCATGCTGGTCTTCATCTTCGACGGTGGCGTCCTGCACGCTGAGGAGCTCGACGGAATCCGCTTCATCGACAGCGAGATCACCGAGACCCGTTTCTGCACGGCGGACCAGGTCACCGAGCTGGCACCGCCGTCCCTGGCAAGACGCCTCGCCGCGACGATCAAGGTCAGAGACATGGGCGCGCAGTCCCCGATCTTCCTGAGTGACGGATCCTGACGCGCGTCGTCAACGGTCCCGCAGCGCGCTGATGGGCAATGCTGGTGGCCTGGCGCCGAAGCGCTGCGGGCGCATTCCGCCATGGGCTCTTATGCCACGACCCGCATCCGAATAAATCCCGACATAAGGCGACTTCATAGAAACTTGTGTTGCTTGTCCGAGTTGCTGTGGTAGAAAAGCACGTCGGGGGTCCCAGGTTTCCGTACTGCTTCGCTCTCGCCGTTGATGTGTTCCCTTCGGCGTGAAGTGTACGCCCGTTCATTTACCGTACGTCTTCATATGGTCACGCGACCGACGCCGTTCATCTTCCAGAAAGTTTGGTCGCGGCGGCCATTGTTATCGGCATGTGATCCGGGGGCCTCAAATTTCCATCCAAGTGAAGGGATTCGTGTGAAGCGTTTAGTCGTCGCGGCCGTCGTGGGCGCGGCTGTTCTGCTGGTGCCCGCTGCGCCCGTCGTCGCGAAAGCCGATCCGGTCAAAGCGCTGAAGGCGCGGTTCGCGACCGGCAAGGGCGTCAAGGTCAGCAACCTGATGAAGATTTCCACCGGCGGGGAGGTGTGGGCCACCCTGCGCGAGGTCGGCTCCGTCGGTTTCGGGCGGAGCGGGGTCGCCGCCACCGACATCCAGGACAAGGCGCAGTACAGCAAGGCGTTCCTCGACGCGCTGCCGGAGGCCGAACGGGAGGAACTGCAGGCGACCGTGGGATTGACGCGGACGATTACGACGTCCAAGTACGCGTACATTTCGGGGGCGCGGGTCAAGAATTACCTCCCAGAAGGGAAGACGTGGGTCCGGCGGTTCTCCGGCGCTCCCGTCCCCGGTTCGCTGCTGGTCAATCCGTTCGAGCCGCGTACGCTGGACAAAATCATCGATCGGGCCGGTTCGCGGCAGGGCAGCGTCCTCAAGGGCTGGATCGCCAGCTCGAGCCTGGCGAAGATTTCGCCGTCGTTCCGCGCCTCTTTTGGGAGCGGCAAGACCTCTGACGGCAAGGCCTCCAAGGTGAACTACACCGTGTGGCTGGATGCCCGCGGGCTGGTCAAGCGCGTGTACGCCACGATGACGATGCATATCGTGGACACCCCCCTCACGTACGCGACGGACGGTCGCGTGAGCGGATGGGGTGGGAAAGTGGTGATTTCCGCCCCGCCAGCGGGTGAGGTCATCGACGAGGGGCAGCTGGCGGATGGCGCTCTCGACGACCCCAGTCCCGTTGAACTGGGCTTCTGATCGGTCATCAGCAGGCCCCGGATATTCGGATGAACCCGGGAACCTAACCCGATAACGTAATAAGTGCTTCAGGTGCGAAAGCTCCGGTTACTTCTCTTCAAACCAGTCTGTACCGGCGCTGTCTGTGATCTCTGCAGCACCCAGCTTATCCGGGAACCACTCCTCCAGCATTTGACGGATGTCTTGTGAATGCATTTGCCTCGGCTGGCGGATCAGATGTGGTCGAGGACGGCGATGAGTGGTCGCGGCACCCGGTCGAGATCGATTGCCTCGGCCATCAGCCGTGCGTAGCGAAGCTTGCCGCCCGAGCGCCCTCCCATCAGGCGGCGCAGCTGGTCGTGCAGGCTGCGTTCCCGCTGTGCGGGCTGCCGCTGCAAGGTACGAAACGACCGGAGCTCACCCTCCGCGGCCACGATCTGCTCCACCCGCTCGGGACCCAAGGCACGGATCAACTCGTCTTCGAGGTCGGCCGAGCAGACGAAGAAACCCAGCGCCTCCAGTTGCGGGCGCGACAGCCCGGCGCCCAGCCCGGCCCGCTGCAGCCCGCGCTGGACGAAACGCTCCTCGGCGACGTCATAGAGCCCGGCCAACCGGATGTCCAGCCCAGCCGGACCGTACCGGTCGAGGAAGTGGCCGATGCTCGTCGCGCCGCCCATCGCCACCACCCTGACGCCCTCGGCCGCAAGATCCCTGCCGCGCCGTCTGGCCAGCACCTCAAGCGCGAACCGGTCACTCATCCCCTCGACGAGGAGGACCGCTCGCGGCACAGCCTCCGTCACCGCTACACCCTCGCCGACCTCCACCGGCTCGACGATAGCCACCAACCCCATCCCGGCGCCCCGCAATTTCGCTGCCACCGCGTCTGACCATCGTGTCCGACCTGTGACCAACTGACCTCCCGCCTTCTGAGTCCAACGGGGTGACGGGGAACACGCACGGGGGAGTAACGAGATGAAGATCAGGATTCTGGTGGCGCTGGCGGCCATGCTGGCCGCCATGCTCGGGGCGCAGGGGACGGCGCAGGCCGAGTACGGGCACGGCGACAGCGTTCGCTACGCCTCGGCGAAGGGATGCGTCAAAAAGAACGAAGCCGTCGTCCCGTGCGGGACATGGCGGCTGGTAACCCACCACGGCAGGGTGATCCTGCTGAAGGACGCCCAGCTCAAGGCGCTCAACGAGAAGGGCGATCCGGTGAGCGGCATGACCGCGCCGGTGGCTGTCAGCGGCAACGGCCAGAAGATCGCCTAGTTCAGGAAGGACGGGCGGCTGGCGGTACGGACTCTCAACGGCAAGGTCCGGCTGCTGCCCAAGAACACGCTGCCCAGCAAGACCGCCCAGCACCACGTGACGCTGCAACTGTCCGACGACGGCGCCGTCCTCGCGGTCGCCGCTGACAGGACGAAGCTGTTCGACACCGCATCCAGCACGCGGCTCGGCCTGCTGCCCAAGGGGCGCTACCTCATCGGCTTCAGCGGCGACGGTAAGAAGGTGCTGACCGGCAGCGGCGCTGACGACTCCCTGCGCGTCTACGACCTGTCCGGCCGCCTCCTGCGCCAGGGCACGCCGCCGCTGCTGGTCACCGACAACGGTCCGTACGGGCTGCACGCCGACGGCAAGACGATCGCCGTGCTGGTGGCCAACCGCAAAGTCGCGCTCTACGACCTGGAGTCCGGCCAGGTCACCGGCGACCACCCGATCAAGCTGCCCAAGGACAGCACCGCGCACAAGCTCGACTGGACCGGCGACAACCAGGTGACGGTGCGGCGGTCGAAGCGGGGCAGCGGCATGCGGGTTCCTAGCCCCGTTTTCCGCAGGTCTGTGATCGTCACCGGAGCTGCCGTGGATCCACCCCGAGGAGATAGAGGAGATCGAGCTGGGTGGGGGTGGGCTGCGGGATCACCGGTGGCGTGGCGAGGTGGC
>NZ_JBDPLV010000076.1:0-48937 GCF_039871605.1 Acrocarpospora sp. B8E8
AGCTGGCTTTGAGGGAACCTCGGGCGGCGGGGTCGCGACCGTCAGGGCCGGCTGGCGCGCGGGCGTGATGAGGGGGTAAGGAGGGGGCGGGGTCGGCGGGCGAACAAGCGGGGCAACCAGCGGGGGAATCGGCGGGGGAATCGGCGGCGAGAGAGGTGGCGGCACGGTGGCCGGGAAGCAGCACCGCACCTGAGGTCATCATCGCGGACCACCTCCTGTCGTGAATCGACCGGCCGACCTACTGCCAGGATATCGCTCACACGTTCGACTTGCAACTCTATGTAGTCGTTTATGTGCGGATTGTCGTGATGGGAAGGCGTGAACGCAGCCGCAACGCCGTCAACCCATCGTGAAGCTGCGCGTGCTCGGCTAAGGGCGGCCATCCGTGAGTTCCCTGTTCCTCCTCGGACTCTGCCTGCCCCCGCCGTCGCCGTGTTCGCGGTTGTCCCACCCACCCAGCACTTTGTTTTCCCTCGGGCTCCGCCCGCCCTCGCCGTCGCTGTGATTGCCCGGAGGGAGTAGGTGTTATGGCACGGTGGGTGACTGAAATGACCGGCTCCCCGGACAACGGGAACCACCGGCAGCAGAATAGCCAGGACGCCTGGCTGCCCGGCCTGACCGCCTGGCGCGGACGACCGGCAAACCGGAACCATCGGTTCACCCAGACGACCGGCAACCGAATAAACCGGACGATCGGCTGTCCGGCCTGGCCGCCTGGCTCGGGCGACCGGCAAACCGGAACCATCGGACGCCTGGCTGGCCTGGCGGCCGATCGTCTGGTTGTTAGTTCGCCTGGCTGACGGTGGACATGTTGAAGTCGGGGACGCGGATTGGCGGCATGATCGCGCGGGTGAAGTAGTCGTTCCACTCGCGCGGTAGGGTCTGCTCGCTTGTGCCCACCTGGGTGAGGCGGCCGAGTAGGTCCACCGGCGACTCGTTGAAGCGGAAGTTGTTGACCTCGCCGACGACCTCGCCGTGTTCCACCAGGTAGACGCCGTCTCGGGTGAGGCCGGTGAGCAGTAGGGACTGGGGGTCGACCTCGCGGATATACCACAGGCAGGTGAGCAGGAGGCCGCGCTCGGTGTTGGCGATCATGTCCTCCAGCGTGCCGGAACCGGTCGCGCTCTCCATGATCAGGTTGTCGATCTGGGGGGTGGTGTTCAGGCCGGTCAGTTCCGCCGAGTGGCGGGTCTGCACCAGGTTGGCCAGCGTGCCGTCGGAGATCCAGTTCGTGTGGTCCAGCGGCAGCCCGTTGTCGAACACCGACTGCTCGCGGCCCGAGGTGTGCGCGACCGCGAAGTTCACGCACTCCACGCCGGGGTGGCGCGGGTCGCTGAACAGCTGGATGGGCGTGCTGGACAGCTGATCGCCGACCCGGGTGCCGCCGCCCGGCTTGGCGAAGACGGTCCGGCCGTCGGCCGCGTCCCGGGCCCCGGCCGACCAGTAGAGGTAGATCATCAGGTCGGAGACGGCGCCCGGCGGCAGGATCGTCTCGTAACGCCCGGCCGGCAGGTCGACCCGGCGTTTGGCCCAGTCGAGCCGCCGTGCCAGCGTGCCGTCCAGGGCGGCCACGTCCACGTCGGTGAAGTCCTTGGTGGCCACGCCCGCCCAGGCCGAACGGGTCATGTCGGGCGACTTGGCGTTCAGCTCCAGCCGGCCGGTCGGCTGGTCGTAGCGGCGGCGCAGGCCTCCGCTGGTGCCGACGAAGACCGAGTTGACCAGGTGCTCGGCGAACCCGTACAGCTTGCGGCCGGAGGCTTCGGCGGTGGCGAAGGCCTCGCCCAGCGCGGGGGCGAACGCGGAGAACACCTCGATCGAGGTGGGTTCGGCAGGAACCTCCCAGTCGGCCTGGACGAAGCCCTCCACCAGCGGCCTGGCGTCCTCGGACGGCTGCGCGTCCCTGGCCGCCTGGTCGGCGGCGGCGACCACGTCGGCCAGCTGGTCGGGCCGGACGGCGGAGCGGGACACCACGCCCACCCCGGCGCCGGAGATCGAGATCACCGTCAGCCGGGCCGTGCGGGCCACGCCGTTGGTGGTGAGGGTGTTGCCCGCGAAGCGCAGGTTGGCGCTGGAGCCCTCGTCCACGATGACGACGCGGTCGTCCGCCCCCGGCAGCGCGAGCGCGCGTTCAACAGTCTCCTGCGGGGTCACTTGCCACCCTCCTGCACCGTGTTGAGGATCCGGACGTTCCGGAAGCGCGCGGCCGGGCAGCCGTGGCTGACCGGCGCGACCTGGCCGGGCTGGCCCTTGCCGCAGTTGAAGGCGCCGCCCAGCACGTAGGTCTGCGGGCCGCCAACCGCGTCCATGGAGCGCCAGAAGTCGGTCGTGGTGGCCTGGTAGGCCACGTCGCGCAGCTGCCCGGCCAGCTTCCCGCCGGAGATCCGGTAGAAGCGCTGGCCGGTGAACTGGAAGTTGTAGCGCTGCATGTCGATCGACCAGCTCTTGTCGCCCAGCACGTAGATGCCGTTCTCGACCCCGGCGATCAGCTCGTCGGTGGACGGGCCGCCCTCGGCGGGCCGCAGCGAGACGTTGGCCATGCGCTGGATCGGCGGGTGGCCGGGGGAGTCGGCGAAGGCGCAGCCGTTGGAGCGGCCGAAGCCCTTCAGCAGCGCCATCCTGCGGTCGAGCTGGTAGCCGGTCAGGGTGCCGTCGGTGACGATGTCGAACGACTGCGCCCGCACTCCCTCGTCGTCCCAGCCGACCGTGGCCAGGCCGTGCTCGGCGGTCCTGTCGCCGGTCACATTCATGATCTTGGAGCCGTAGGTGAGCTCGCCGAGCTGGTCGAAGGTGGCGAACGAGGTGCCCGCGTAGGCGGCCTCGTAGCCGAGCGCCCGGTCCAGCTCGGTGGCGTGGCCGATCGACTCGTGGATCGTCAGCCACAGGTTGGAGGGGTCGACGACCAGGTCATACTTGCCCGACTCGACCGAGGGAGCGGCCAGCTTCTCGGCCAGCAGGGCGGGCAGCGTGGCCAGTTCCGCGGGGAAGTCCCAGCCCGTTCCGGTCAGGTATTCGTAGCCGCGCCCGACCGGCGGGGCCAGCGTGCGCATGTCGTCGAAGCGCTCGCCGTCTCCCTTCATCGCGGTCAGCTGCGGATGCACCCGGACCCGCTGCTGGGTGGTCACCGTGCCCGCCGAGTCGGCGTAGAACTTCTGCTCCTTGACCTGCATCAGCGAGGCGGACACGTGATCGACCTGGCCGAGCAGGCCGCCCGACCACTCGCCCAGCAGCTCCACCTTCTCGCGCAACGGCACGTCGAACGGATCCACGTCGTAGGCCGACACCCAGGTGACATCCGCATACACCGGCTCGGGGGCCAGCTCGACCGGCTCCCGGTTGATCGGCGCGCTCACCTCGGCCACCTGCACCGCCTGCTCGGCCACCGCGACGGCGGCCTCCGGCGTGAGCGCGATCCCGGCGGCGAACCCCCAGGTCCCGTTCTTCACCACCCGCACGGCGAAGCCGAGGTCATCGGCGTCGATGGAGCCCTCCAGCCGCGCGTCGAACAGGCGCAGCGTCTCCGCACGCACCCGCTCCACACGAAAAGCCGCATACTCGGCACCCAGTTCACGGGCCCGATTGAGCGCGGCATCGGCCAGCCGCCGGAGCGGCAGGGCGAGAAAATCCGGATCGATCTGACGCATGCGCCCGATCCTAGCGACGCCCTCCGACAATCCCCACCGGGCCTCCACCCACCCCGGACCGACGGCCACCCACCCCGGACCGACGGCCACCCACCCCGGACCGACGGCCACCCACCCCGGACCGACGGCCGACCAAGCCGCGATCCGAAGCGGACCCGGCTGCCGATCCGGCACTGGCCCAGCCCCGACACGCCTGTGATCCGCCCCAGATCCCGCTTCCGATCCGGCGCTGGTCCAGCCCCGACACGCCCGTGGTCCGCTCCAGATCCGGGCGCGATTGCGCCGCGATTGTGCCGCGACTGGCCGAAGTCCACCACGCCGGACCTGTGATCTTGTCTCGTGCGGACAAGCCGTTACCGCTTGGTAGCCGATAGCGTCGGAGCATGGCTCGTTCTGTACTCGTCACTGGCGGCAACCGTGGCATCGGTCTCGCGATCGCCCGCGAACTCGCGGCGACCGGCGATGCCGTCGCCGTCACCCATCGTTCCGGCGAACCCCCGGAAGGGCTGTTCGGCGTCCGCTGTGACGTCACCAGCCAGGCCGACGTCGACGCGGCCTTCGACAAGGCCGAGGCGCAGCACGGCCCGGTCGAGGTGGTCGTCGCCAACGCGGGCATCACCAAGGACACGCTGCTGGCGATGATGAAGGAGGAGACCTTCACCGACGTCATCGACACCAACCTGACCGGCGCCTACCGGGTGGCCAAGCGCGCCGTCCGGCCGATGCTGCGCCTCAGGCGCGGGCGGATCATCCTGATCTCCTCGGTGGTCGGCCTGCTCGGCTCGGCCGGTCAGGCCAACTACGCCGCCTCCAAGGCCGGTCTGGTCGGCTTCGGCCGCTCGCTCGCTCGCGAGCTGGCCTCCCGCAACATCACGGTCAACGTCATCGCCCCCGGCTTCGTGGAGAGCGACATGACCGCGCAGCTCACCGAGGAGCAGCAGCAGCTGATTCGCAAGCAGATCCCGCTCGGCCGGCAGGCGCACGCGGCCGAGATCGCGAGGGTCGTCCGGTTCGTGGCCAGTGACGACGCCTCCTACATCACCGGCGCGGTCATCCCCGTCGACGGCGGCCTCGGCATGGGCCATTAGGAATGGGCCGGCCGGGGCAGCGGGGCAGCAGGCCGCCGTCTCGGCATGGGTCATTTGGGACGGCCCGCTATCCAGCGCCGTGGACGCCGGGCGACCGGCTGCCGTCTCAGCATGGACCATTAGGGAACTGGCCACTAGGAACGGGTCATTAGGAATGGGGCACTAGGACATGGGAATTCTCGACGGCAAACGGCTGCTCGTCACCGGCGTGCTCACCGACGCGTCCATCGCGTTCAGCGTGGCAAAGCTGGCCCAGGAGGAGGGCGCCACCCTGGTGCTGACCGGTTTCGGCCGGTTGAGCCTGGTGGAGCGGATCGCCAAGCGGCTGCCCAAGCCGCCGCCGGTGATCGAGCTCGACGTGCAGAACACCGAGCACCTCGACACGCTGGCCGACCGGGTCGGCGAGCATCTGGACGGTCTGGACGGCGTGGTGCACTCGATCGGCTTCGCGCCGCAGAGCTGCCTGGGCGGCAACTTCCTCAACACCCCGTGGGAGGACGTGGCCACCGCCCTGCATGTCTCCACTTACTCCTACAAGTCGCTGGCCGTCGCCTGCCTGCCCCTGATGAAGGGGGGCAGCGGGGCGATCGTCGGCCTCGACTTCGACGCCACCAAGGCGTGGCCGGTGTACGACTGGATGGGCGTCGCCAAGGCCGGTCTGGAGTCGGCCAACCGCTACCTCGCCCGGGACCTCGGCAAGCACGGCATCCGGGTCAACCTGGTCGCGGCCGGACCGCTCCGCACGATGGCCGCCAAGAGCATCCCCGGCTTCCAGGAGTTCGAGGATAGCTGGCCCGACAAAGCCCCCCTCGGCTGGGACCTCGCCGACACCGTCCCCGCCGCCAAGGCCTGCCTGGCCCTGCTCTCCGACTGGTTCCCCGCCACCACCGGCGAGATCGTCCACGTCGACGGCGGCGTCCACGCCATCGGCGCCTGACACGACTCCACCAAGCCCCGGCAGGGCGGCGCCTCAAGCCAGACCGTGCTCCGGGTCAGGTGGTGCTTCAAGCCACTGGGTCGGGCGTGCTTCAGGCCACGACCATGCGTCAAGCCAGGCGGTGCTTCAAGCCAGACGGTGCTCCGGGTCAGGTGGTGCTTCAAGCCACTGGGTCGGGCGTGCTTCAGGCCACGACCATGCGTCAAGCCAGGTGGTGCTTCAAGCCACTGGGTCGGGCGTGCTTCAGGCCACGACCATGCGTCAAGCCAGGCGGTGCTTCAAGCCAGACGGTGCTCCGGGTCAGGTGGTGTTTCAGGCCAGGCGGTGATGGCGGCCGGTGGTCATGGGCAGGCCGGACAGTGGCAGGCCGTCCGGTTCGTCCTTTTTCTCGCGTGCGCGCCGGGAGGCGACCACGCGGGTGGCCAGCACCGCCGACAGCAGCAGCACCGCCGTCAGCGCGGTGCCCACCGGGTCGTACGGCTGGCGCGGCCGGGCGGAAGCCCCCCGCGTCTCGCCGGTCAGCGCCGGGACGAGCTGCCCGGGCCACAGCAGCGGCACCTCGGCGTCCTCGATCCTGATGACCATCCCGTCGCCGTCGGGCTCGCCAGACGGGACGGGATCGCCGTCGCCGTCCTCGAGGAACTGCGGGCGGTTCTCCGGCGGCTTGGGAGGGTCGGTCGGAAGCGTGCCGCCCCCGGAGTCGGATTCCGACGCGGTGGGCCGCGGCTTGGGCGACTTGCTGGCCCGGGGCCGGGGCTGCGTCGACGGCTTCTCGTCGCACTCGGGACCGGCCAGCAACGGCAGGCAGACGGCGCGCACGGTCTCGCCCAGGCCGCCGCTATGGCTAGGCGGAGTGGAGGGGGTCGAGCTCTCCGGCGAGCCGCCGCTCGGCGTGGGGGCAGGGCTGGCACTGACCGTGCGGCCCGCGTTGCCCGCGCCGTTGGTCACCCCGCTCACCGTGCTGTCCAGCGTGTCGGTGACCGTGGACAGCGTGCCGCCGGTCACCCCGTCCACCACGTCGGTGACCCCGTCCACCACCTGACACAGGCTGTTGGCGACCCCCGAGAGCGGCCCTTGGGAGTTGCAGTCGGCCGCCCGCGCGGACCCCGCCGCCAGCAGAGGTATTCCCCCGCCGAGCGCGAGCGCCAGCGCACCGGCGGAGATGGCGGACGCGCGACGTCCCATCCCCATAGAAAGTCCCTCCCCACCCCAATAAGCGCAACGCTTACTTGGTTCTCTCAAGTTTTTCCGGCGCGCCAGCGAATTCCGCAGAAAGTTGCGATTCGGTATCGATGCGTAATACGCGAGGCCCCCTCTCGTTTCCCCCAAGGCCGGGCGGGACTCAGGACGACACGTCGTCCAGGGCTTCCCTGATCTCCCACGGGAGGGTGAGCTTCTCGGACTGGAGCACGCCGAGCAGCTGGGCATGGGTGCGCGCGCCGACGATGGCGGCCGACACGCCCGGGCGGTCCCGGATCCAGGAAAGGGCGACGGCGAGCGGGGAGACGCCCAGGCCCTCGGCGGCGGTGGTCACCGATTCGACGATGCGGCGGGAACGTTCGTCCAGGTACGGCTGGACGAAGTCGGCGAAATGCGGGGTCGCGGCCCGGGAGTCGGCGGGGATGCCGGTGCGGTACTTGCCGGTGAGCACGCCCCGGCCCAGCGGGGACCAGGCCAGGACCCCCGCGCCCACGTGGGCGGCGGCGGGGAGCAGCTCGTCCTCGGCCTCACGGGCGACCAGGGAGTATTCGACCTGCGCGGAGACCAGGGGGGCCCGGCCCGGGACGCCGCGCTGCCAGGTCCCGGCCGCGGCCAGCTGCCAGCCGGTGTAGTTGCAGACGCCGGCGTAAGCCGTACGGCCGGAGGAGACCGCCGTGTCGACGGCGGCGAGCGTCTCGTCCAGGGGGACGTCGGGGTCGAAGGCGTGTAACTGCCACAGGTCGATCTCGTCCAGGCCGAGCCGGTCGAGGGAGGCGTCCAGGGCGCGGATGAGGTGGCGGCGGGAGCCGTCCTTGCCGCCGGGGGTGAGCACCGCCTTGGTGGCGACGATCAGGTCGGCGCGCGGGACCACCTCGGCTAACAGGCGGCCGATCAGGCGTTCGGCGTCACCTCCGGCATACACGTCGGCGGTGTCGATCAGCGTGCCGCCCGCGTCGGCGAACGCGGTGAGCTGAGCCGTCGCCTCCTCGGCGCCGGTGTCGCGAGCCCAGGTCATCGTGCCCAGACCGATCCGGGACACAGAGAGCCCGCTGCGCCCGACAAATCGCTGATCCATTGTGAGCCAGAGTATCGCGTCGAAGGCTCTAAGCTGGCCGATCGTGGACGTTCTCCAGGCCATCGTGCTGGGCATCGTGCAAGGACTCACCGAGTTTCTGCCGATCTCCAGCTCCGCGCATCTGCTCATCGTGCCCAAGCTGCTGAACTGGCCCGACCCGGGGGCCGCCTTCACCGCGGTGATCCAGCTCGGCACCATGCTGGCGGTGCTGCTGTTCTTCTGGCGCGACATCGTGCGGATCAGCTGGGCCTGGCTGCGCAGCCTGCGGGACAAGGAGCTGCGCGACACCCTGGACGCCCGGATGGGGTGGTACATCATCCTGGGCACGATCCCGATCTCGGTGGCCGGGCTGCTGTTCGCCGACCTGATCGAGGGCCCGGCCCGCAACCTGTGGCTGAACGCGAGCATGCTGATCGTGTTCGGCCTGATCCTGCTGGTGGCCGAGCAGTGGGGGTCCAAGCGCAAGCAGATCGAGGACCTGACGCTGAAGGACGGCCTGATCATCGGCGCCTGGCAGATGCTGCCGCTGATCCCCGGCGCGTCCCGCTCGGGGTCCACGCTGACCGGCGCGATGTTCCTCGGCTACACCCGCGAGGCGGCCGCCCGCTACTCCTTCCTGCTGTCCATCCCGGCGGTCGTGCTGTCCGGCATCTTCGAGATGCGCCACGTCGGCGACGGCGGCGGCCCGCCGCTGGTGCCGACGATCATCTGCACCGTCGTCTCCTTCATCGTCGGGTACGCCTCCATCGCCTGGCTGCTCAAATGGGTGGCCAAGCACTCCACCAACATCTTCGTCGTCTACCGCGTGTTCGCCGGGTCGCTGCTGCTGACGCTGCTGTCGCTCGGCGTGATCACCGCATGAGCACGCTCCTGCTGCTGCGGCACGGGCTGACCGAACTCACCGGCCCGGTCCTGGCCGGGCGCACCCCGGGCGTGCACCTGGACGAGCGCGGCCGGGAGCAGGCGGACCGGGTCGCGGAGCGGCTGGCCGGGATAGCGCTCGACGCGATCGTCTCCAGCCCGCTGGAGCGCTGCCGGGAGACCGCCCAGGCGGTCGCCGCCGGGCGAGGGCTGGAGATCCACAGCGATGAGCGGTTCATCGAGTGCGGCTACGGCGAGTGGACCGGGCGGAAGCTCGCCGAACTGGCCAAGGAGCCCCTCTGGCAGGTCGTGCAGGCGCACCCGAGCGCGGTCGTCTTCCCCGGCGGGGAGGCGCTGGCGACCGTGCAGCACCGCGCGGTGCAGGCCGTACGCGACTGGAACGAGCGGCTGGGGGAGAAGGCGACCTATCTGGTCTGCAGCCACGGCGATGTGATCAAGGCGATCGTGGCGGACGCGATGGGCATCCATCTGGACCAGTTCCAGCGCGTCACAGCGGACCCGGCTTCGGTCACAATCATCCGATACACCCCCATACGCCCCTTCTTGCTCAAACTTAACGAGACCGGAAATATCGCTCTGCCTGAACAGGGTTCGGCGGACAAAGATGGGGGAGAAAACATCACCGGGAGCGATGCCGCCGTCGGCGGCGGAGCTGGGACCACGTAGGGTCTGCTTATGCCGGTCTTCGACTACGATCCGCCAGACAGGTTCGTGGCCGGTGCCGTGGGGCAACCGGGCGCGCGAACCTTCTTTCTGCAGGCCCGGGGGCAGGGCAGGGTCACGACGGTCTCGCTGGAGAAGTTTCAGGTGGCGGTGCTGGCCGATCGTCTGGACGAGCTGCTCGACGAGGTGCTGCGCCGCAGCGGCGGGCGGGCCCCCGTCCCGGCCGCGGCCTCCGCCGAGCTCGCCGACATGGCCCCGCTGGAGATGCCGATCGACGAGGAGTTCCGGGTGGGCACGATGGCGCTGGCCTGGGACCCGGAGACCGCCCAGGTGATCATCGAGGCGCAGGAGGCGACCGCTGAGGACGACGAGGAGGAGGACCCGCTCTTCGCCGACCCGGATCGTCCCGCGCCGGCCGTGCTCCGGGTCCGGATCAGCCCCGCCCTCGCCCGCGCGTTCAGCCGCCGGGCCCTCGACGTGGTGGCGGCGGGCCGCCCGCCCTGCCCGCTCTGCGGCCAGCCGCTGGACGCGGAGGGCCACATCTGTGTTCGTCTCAACGGTCACCACCCCGGGGGTTTGACTGCATGACAGCGGAGAGCGCCGAGGAAGGCCCGGGTCTCGACGACGCCGCGGCCATGCGCCTGCTGCGCGAAGGCAGGCTGGAGGTGGCCGGCCGGCTGGTCGAGGCCACCAACATGACGCTCTACTGCACGATCAGCCAGGGCGAGCAACTCGCCGCGTGCGTCTACAAACCGGTCCGCGGGGAGCGGCCGTTGTGGGATTTTCCGGACGGCACGCTGGCCGCCCGCGAGGTGGCCGCCTACGAGGTGGCCGCGGCCACGGGCTGGCGCCTGGTGCCGCCCACCGTGTACCGGGACGGGCCGTTCGGGCCCGGCATGGTGCAGCTGTGGATCGACGCCGACCCGGAGGCCGACCTGATGGCGCTGGTGCGCAGCCGCCAGCCCGCGCTGCGCCGGATGGCGGTGTACGACGCGGTCGTCAACAACGCCGACCGCAAGGCGGGCCACCTGCTGCCGCTGACGGACGGGCACATCTACGGGGTGGATCACGGGGTCTGCTTCTCGGAGGAGGGCAAGCTGCGGACCGTGCTGTGGCAGTGGCGGGGCAAGCCGCTGCCGCGCGAGGCGGTGAGCGTGCTGGTGACGCTGGAGCGGGAGATAGAAAGGGGACGCCTGGGGCGCAGGTTGCGCGAACTGCTCACGGTCGCCGAGGTCGAGGCGACCTGGAACCGGGTAAGGAAACTCCTGGACACCGGCGTTCACCCCTACCCCTCGGAGGACTGGCCGGCCATCCCCTGGCCGCCGATCTAGACGGGCCACACTATTTCGGGCACTCTGCATGAGTCTCTACCGATAATGGAGGGAACGGGCATTGTGTACGGTGATCGTGAGTGTCGAACCCGACGCGGAGGTGCCGGTCCTGCTGGCCGGGGTACGCGATGAGTTCGTGGCCCGGCCGTGGATGTCGCCGGGGGCGTACTGGCCGGAGCATCCGGGGCTGATCGGTGGCAGGGATCTGCTGGCGGGTGGCACGTGGCTGGCGGTGAATCCGGCGGCGCGGCGAGTGGCGGCGTTGCTCAACGGCCAGGGTCGTCCGGCGGGTCTGGATGTCCGGTTGACTCGAGGTGATCTGCCGCTGCTGGCGGCGGACGCGGGCGAGATGCCGCACGTGGATTTGTCGAGGTATGACCCTTTCTACCTGGTCGTTGCCGGGTTGGATGGTGTGCGGTTGTGGACCTGGAACGGGGAGCGGATCGCTGAGGAGAAGCTGCCGCGCGGGCTGCATGTGATCGTCAACGCCGGCATGCCGGGGGAGGATGAGAACGCGCGGGTCGGATATTTCCGGCCGAGGTTCGCGCGGGCGGCGCGGCCGGAGCGGGTGACCGGGGGAGCGCCGGACCGGTTCTGGGGCGACTGGCTGGAGCTGGCCAGTGGCGACGGCGTGCCCGCCGATGATCCGCGCGCTCTGCTGGTGCACCACGAGGTCGGGGAGCGGCGCGTCTACGCGAGCCTGTCGGTCACGCTGGTGGCGCTCGCCGAGAACGGCGTGCGTTACGACTTCCTGCCGTTTCCCGAGGATCCGCGGACCTGGCACACCGTGGAGATACCGGCTGAGGGGCGCGGATAGGCTCGGGTCATGCGATCGTGGCCTGCACCGAACATCCCGCGGCTACCCGGTTCCGGGCGCCCCCTGCACCTGTACGACACCGCCGCGCGACAGGTCTCAGCGACAACTCCCGACGGCGAAGCCCGGATGTATGTCTGCGGCATCACCCCCTACGACGCCACCCATCTCGGCCACGCCACCACCTATCTCGCGTTCGACCTGGTCAACCGGGTCTGGCGGGACGCGGGCCACGAGGTGCACTACACCCAGAACACCACGGACGTGGACGACCCGCTGCTCGAACGCGCCGAGCAGACCGGGGTGGACTGGCGGGAGCTCGCGGAGGACCAGATCGAGCTCTACCGCTCCGACATGGCGGCGCTGCGGATCATCCCGCCGCGCGAGTACGTCGGGGTGACCGAGGTGGTCGGCCAGGTGGCCGAGCTGATCGAGCGGCTCGGGGACGCCGTCTACCGGGTGGACGGCGACGTCTACTTCGCCCGCTCGGCCGCGCCCAAGTTCGGGGCCGTGTCCGGTTACGGCGAGGAGCGGATGCTGGAGCTGTTCGCCGAGCGTGGCGGCGACCCGGGCCGGCCGGGCAAACGTGACCCGCTGGACTGGCTGCTGTGGCGGGCTGAACGTCCGGGAGAGCCGTCGTGGCCGTCCCCTTTCGGTCCAGGGCGGCCGGGGTGGCACATCGAGTGCACCGCGATCGCGCTGAACAATCTGGGCAGCGGCTTCGATGTCGCGGGCGGGGGATCCGATCTGGTGTTCCCGCATCATGAGATGGGCGCGAGCGAAGGGCATGTGGCGACCGGTGAGTGGCCGTTCGCGCGGGCGTACGTGCACGCGGGCATGGTCGGCCTGGACGGCGAGAAGATGTCCAAGTCCCGGGGCAACCTCGTCTTCGTCTCCAAGCTCCGGCAGAGCCACGACCCCATGGCGGTACGGCTCGCGCTCCTCGCCCACCACTACCGCGCCGACTGGGAGTGGACCCCCGCCGACCTCACCCGCGCCGAGGCCCGCCTGTCCCGCTGGCGCACCGCCGTCGCCCGCCCGTCGGGCCCGGCTGGACTCGCCCTTCTCGACCAGGTACGCGAACGTATGGCCGACGATCTGGACGCCCCAGGCGCGCTGGCGGCCATCGACGAATGGGCGTCGAACGAGGGCACCGACCCCGACGCCCCAAACCTCGTCCGCGACACCGCCGACGCCCTCCTCGGGATCGCTTTGTAGGGTTGCTCGCCGTTATCCGGCGCCGTTCACCACCGCGTCACCTCTCGCCGCACCGGCGCCAAAAGCGCCTGTGGCCGGTGGGCGAGCTTCACCGGAGTAAAGAGCGATGCGCCCTAGTTCCGTGCCCTCCGCGGCGCAGCCCGTCGATGAGCTTCGCTGGCGTCAAGCGGGCCTGCGCCTGATGAGTGGGCTTGGGCGGTCGGCAGTCCGTGGGTGATCTTCGCGGGCGGCGGCCTGCGGTCGGTGAGTGGGCTTGGGTGGTGTCCAGGGCGGCGGAGTCCGAGGGTGAGTTTCGTCGGCGTCAGATGGGCCCTGCGGCCGGTAGCTGGGCTTCTCCGGCGCTAGGAGCATCTGAGTGGGCTTCGCTGGCGTCGGGCGGGCCGGCGGCTGGTGACTGAGGTCCATCGGCGTCAAGGGAATCCGCGGTCGGTGAGCGGGCTTCGGTGGCGTCGGGCGCGCCTGCCGCCGGTGTGTGGGTTTGGGTGGTGTCTGAGGTTGGCTGGTGGGGTTCGGGGATGTGGTCGTTGGGGCCGACTGTGGGGCCGTGGTCGAAGTAGTGGGCGGGGGCGGGGAGGGGGCCCCAGTCGGTGAGGCGGTACCTGTAGTAGGACTGGTAGCCGCGGTCGAGGCGTTGGGTGACTTTTTCGCGGATTTCGGGGAGGAGTTCGTAGAGTTTGTCGCCGGGGCAGGACGTGGCGTTGACGTCGCGGTGGCCGATGATGGCGGTGTCGGGTTCCAGTTCGTAGTGCCAGCAGAGCCAGGCGAGCAGGCGGAGCAGGGCGTCCACGGCGCGCTGGGGCGGCAGTTCCTCCATGTAGGTGCCCTCGGTCTCGATGCCGAGCGTGTGGCGGTTGTGGTCGGCGGCCTGGGCTCCGACCACGTGCCGCCAGCGCCGGACGGCGCGCATCGTGCGGTTGCGGCCCTCCATGACGTGGCCGCCGCGGCTGATGGTGAACTGCTCGCCGATGTCGTCCCAGCCGTTGTGGCGCATGTGGTAGCGCTGGATGGCGCGCGACAGCCCGAAGGCCGCCTTCAGGCTGGTCTCATCGTGGTTCAGCGTGGCCGTGTGGTGCACGATCAGCTTGTCGGGGACGCGGTTGAGCACCACGGCCTTGGATTTCGGCGGGCGGGCCTCCCATTCCTCACGGAGATATATTCGCGGCGGCCTCGGTATGGCCGCCGGTGCGGCCGAGGCCTCGGCGGGAGCGGTGAGGAGCACCGCTCCGGCCAGCCCTCCGCCGATCGTCAGGAACGATCTGCGTGCGACGGACATGGTGGCGACCTCCCGAGTGATGTGGAACCTCGGGGACCCCACACGTCACGGGAGGCCGTCCACCAGTGCCTATCCCCAGCCCGGAGATCGGTTACCCTCCGTAACCGATACGCGTCGTATTTCCGTAATCTCCCGGTGCGGTCAGACGCGGGCCAGGAAACGTTCGCGTTCCTCCGGGGCCAGGTGGTCGCTGAAGAGCACACCGTCGAGGTGGTCCACCTCGTGCTGGAGCACCCGCGCGAGCATGCCGATGGCGCGGACCGTGACCGGCTTGCCGTACATGTCGCGGCCGCGCGCGACGACGGAGAAGGAGCGCTCCAACGGCCACCACACGCCGGGGGCCGACAGGCAGGCCTCGTCGGCGACGATGCGGCGCTCGGACAGCTCCAGGCGCGGGTTGACCACGTGGCCCGCCTTGCCGTCGTAGTCGAAGGCCACCACCCGCAGCGGCAGGCCCAGCTGCGGCGCGGCCAGACCCGCCCGGCCCGCGCCCGCCCGCATGGTGAGGGTCAGCGCCTTCACCACATCGCGCAGCGCGCGGTCGAAGACGGTGACCGGTTCGGCCACTCCGCGCAGCACCGGATCGGTGAAAGGACGAATCTGTCGGGCAGTCATGCACGCTCCCCGCGGCGACGGCGACACCGGTTCTGGAATTCCCCGCCGCGGACTTCGCCAACCCTGGTTAATTCCATGTTGCCGCTGTGCGTCGTATGAGTTGCGTGTTTCCTCGGTGCGTCACACGTAACGGGTGCACCGTTACTAATCGTCAAAGTGCGTAACGGCCGCCGCTTACTTTTCTCGGGACATCCCCCAAGGAAAGGACACGTGATGGCCTGGATCCGTGACTGGCGTCCGGACGACCCCGCGTTCTGGGCGGCGTCCGGCCGCAAGGTCGCCCGCCGCAATCTGATCTTCTCGATCTTCGCCGAGCATCTGGGTTTCACGCTGTGGACGGTGTGGAGCATCGTCGCGGTCAAGCTGGGGGCCTACAAGTTCTCCACCGACCAGCTGTTCTGGATCGTGGCGCTGCCCAACCTGGTCGGCTCCGCGCTGCGCATCCCGTACACCTTCGGCCCGGCCCGGTACGGCGGCCGCAACTTCACCGTGGCGAGCGCCCTGCTGCTGCTGATCCCGGCGGTGCTGCTGGCGGTGGCGGTGAACGATCCGGCGACGCCGTACTGGATGTTCCTGGTGATCGCGGCGACGGCGGGGCTGGGCGGCGGGAACTTCGCCTCCAGCATGGCGAACATCACCTACTTCTATCCGCAGGCCAAGCAGGGGTCGGCGCTCGGGCTGAACGCGGCCGGGGGCAACATCGGGGTGTCGTCGGTGCAGCTGGTGATGCCGCTGGTGATCGGCGGGTTCGGGCTGGCCGCGGCGGGCCTGTTCTGGGTGCCGTTCATCGTGGCGGCGGCCGTCGGGGCGTACTTCTTCATGGACAACCTGAGTTCGGCCAAGGCCGAGCCGAGGGAGATGGCGCGGGCGGCGGGAGATCCGCAGACCTGGGTGATGTCGGTGCTCTACATCGGGACGTTCGGGTCGTTCATCGGGTATTCGACCGCGTTCCCGCTGCTGATCAAGTCGCAGTTCGCGGAGCGCGCGGATCTGATCACGCTGGCCTTCCTGGGGCCGCTGGTCGGCTCGCTCATCCGGCCGCTGGGCGGGTGGCTGTCGGACCGGCTCGGCGGGGCGACGGTGACGCTGTGGAACTTCGTCGCCATGGCGGGCGCGGTGCTGCTGGTCTACGCCGGGCTGGCGCAGCACAACTTCGTGCTGTTCTTCGCGGCCTACATGCTGCTGATCGGCACGGCGGGCGTGGGCAACGGTTCCACCTACCGGATGATCCCGGCGATCTTCCGCGCCAAGGCGGTGGCGGGGCTCGAGCCGGGCACGGATGAGTACGAGGAGGCCGTCCGCGTCGGCAAGCGGGACGCGTCCGCCGCGATCGGGTTCATCTCCGCCATCGGCGCCTTCGGTGGATTTTTCATCAATCGCGGCTTCGGCACCTCGATCGCGTCGACCGGGGGAGCGGGCGCGGCGATCACGGCTTTCGCCATCTTCTACGCGATTTGCTGCGCGCTGACCTGGTTCTGCTACCTGCGCACGGTCGGCGTCCGCCTGGCGCCGAGCCTCGCCGCCGCCCGGGTGTGAGGGTCCTCACCGGTGGCCGGAGGCGATCGTGAGCGGCGGTTAGTGCCTTGTAGCACAGCGGTAACAGAAGGGACCCAGCCGTGAAACGGCCTGAAAGCACCATCGGACCCATGCCCGTCTCACTTCCCGCCGCGCCGCCTGTGATGTCGCGGCTGCCGGTGGGAACGGCCACACACTGCCCGTACTGCGCGTTGCAGTGCGGCATGCACGTGCGGCCGGACGGGATCACCCCACGCGACGACATCCCGGCCAACGCGGGCGGGCTCTGCCAGAAGGGCTGGACGGCGGGCGATCTGCTCACCTCCCCGCACCGGCTGACCACCCCCCTCTTGTACGGCAATCCGGTCGGCTGGGACGAAGCCCTCGATTTCATTACCGACCGGCTGAAGAGCATCCAAGCGGAACACGGCCCCGACGGGGTGGCCGTGTTCGGCGGTGGCGGGCTGACCAACGAGAAGGCCTACCAGCTGGGCAAGTTCGCCCGGGTGGCGCTGCGGACCAGCCAGATCGACTACAACGGCCGGTTCTGCATGGCGTCGGCCGCGGCGGCCGGCAACCGGGCGTTCGGCATGGACCGCGGCCTGCCCTTCCCGATCACCGATCTCGCCCAGGCGGACGTGGTGCTGCTGGCGGGCGGCAACGTGGCCGAGACCATGCCCCCGTTCGTCCGGCACTTCAACCAGGCGGGGCAGCTGATCGTCGCCGATCCCCGGGTCACCCCGACCGCCAAGCTCGCGACCCTGCACCTGCAGCTCACGCCGGGCACCGACCTGGCGCTCGCGCTGGGGCTGCTGCACATCGCGATCGCCGAGGGATACGCGGACAAGGCGTACCTGGCCGAGCGGGTGAACGGCTTCGAGGCCGTCCAGGACAGCGTCGCCGCCTGGTGGCCGGAGCGGGTGGAGCGCATCACCGGCGTGCCGGTGGCGCGGATGCGCGACACCGTCCGGGCCCTCGGGACCGCCCGCAGGGCCGTGATCCTGACCGCGCGGGGCGCCGAGCAGCACGCCAAGGGCACCGACACGGTCACCGCGTTCATCAACCTGGCCCTCGCCCTCGGCCTGCCCGGGCGCGAGGGCTCCGGCTACGGCTGCGTGACCGGGCAGGGCAACGGCCAGGGCGGCAGGGAGCACGGCCAGAAGGCCGACCAGCTGCCCGGCTACCGGCGCATCGACGACCCGGCCGCCCGCGCGCACGTCGCGGGCGTCTGGGGCGTCGATCCCGCCGATCTGCCCGGGCCCGGGCGTTCGGCCTACGAACTGCTCGACGCGCTCGGCACCCCCGCCGGGCCGAAAGCCCTGCTGCTGTTCGGCTCCAACCCGGTCGTCTCCGCGCCGCGCTCCGGCCACGTCACCGCCAGGCTGGCCGCGCTCGACCTGCTCGTGGTGTCGGATCTGGTCAGGTCGGAGACCGCCGACCTGGCCACGGTCGTCCTGCCCACCACCCAGTGGGCCGAGGAGGCAGGCACATTAACTAACCTGGAGGGGCGCGTGCTGCTGCGCCGCCAAGCCGTCGCTCCGCCCTCGGGGGTGCGGAGCGACCTGTCGATCCTCGCCGCCCTCGCGAGCCGCCTCGGGCACGAGTTCCCCGACGATCCCCGTACGGTCTTCGACGAGCTCAGGCGCGCCACGGCGGGCGGCGTCGCCGACTACGCGGGCATCACCTACGAGCGGATCGCGGCCGAGACCGGCGTCTTCTGGCCCTGCCCCGCCGAGGACCACCCGGGCACGCCCCGGCCCTTCCTGGACCGCTTCGCCACCCCCGACGGCCGGGCCAGGATGGTCCCCGTCGAGCACCGGCCCCCCGTCGAGGACATCGACGACGACTACCCCCTCTACCTGACCACCGGGCGGGTGCTCGCGCACTACCAGAGCGGCGCGCAGACCCGCAGGATCCCCGCCCTCACTAAAGCCGCGCCCGAGGTGTTCGTGGAGATGCATCCTGAACTCGCCGAGCGCATCGGCGTGGCGGCCGGCGACCGGGTCAGGGTCGCCAGCCGCCGCGGCTCCACCGAGGCCCCCGCCCGGCTGAGCCAGGACATCCGCCCCGACACCGTGTTCATGCCGTTCCACTGGGAGGGCGTCAACCGGCTCACCAACCCGGCACTGGACCCGATCTCGAAGATGCCCGAGTTCAAGGTCTGCGCCGTCCGGGTCGAAGGGGGCACGTCATGAGGCTGGTCGTCGTCGGCACCGGCATGGCCGGGTCCCGCGTGGTCAGCGACGTGCGGGCCCGGGACAAGCGCATCCGGGTGACCGTGTTCGGGGCCGAGACCTGGCAGCCGTACAACCGGGTGCTGCTGTCCAACGTGCTCGCGGGCACGGCCACGCCGGAGATCGTCCGGCTGCACGACAAGGCCTGGTACGCCGAGCACGGGGTCACCGCCGCGCTCGGCACCGAGGTCACCGCCATCGACCGGGACTGCCGCACGGTCATCACGGCCGACGGGCGGCGGGAGCCGTACGACGTGCTGGTGCTGGCCACCGGCAGCCGGCCGTTCGTGCCGCCGATCCCCGGCGTGGAGCGGGCCATCCCGTTCCGGACCCTGGACGACTGCGAGAAGATCGTCGAAGCCGCCGGGCGGGCCCGGCGGGCGGTCGTGGTCGGCGGCGGGCTGCTCGGCATCGAGGCCGCGCGCGGCCTGGCCGGGCGCGGCCTGCCGGTGACGCTGCTGCACGTGGCCGGGCACCTGATGGAACGCCAGCTGGACGCCGAAGCCGGTCTGGTGCTCGGCGAGACGCTGACCGCGCTCGGCGTGGAGATCAGGACCGGCGCCGAGGTCACCGCCATCACCGAGGCCGGGGTGGAGGTCACCGGCGGCCTGGTCGAGGGCGACCTGGTCGTCCTGGCCTGCGGCGTGCGGCCGGTCGTGGGCCTGGCCAGGGACGCCGGGCTGCACGTCGAACGCGGGATCGTGGTCGACGACGAGATGCGCACCGACGACCCGTCGATCTTCGCGGTCGGCGAGTGCGCCCAGCACGACGGCCAGGTCTACGGGCTGGTCGCGCCCTGCTGGGAGCAGGCCGCCATCGTGGCCGACCTGATCACCGGTGCCGACACGGCCGCGCGTTACCGGGGATCCCGGCTGGTCACCCGGCTCAAGGCCAGGAGCGTCGAGCTCGCCGCGATGGGCGAGACCCATCTGACCGAGGCCGACGCCGAGATCGTCAGCTTCAGTCACCGCCGGACCGGGATCTACCGCAAGCTCGTGATCAGGAACGACCGGCTGGTCGGCGCGATCCTGGTAGGGGAGAGCGCCGCCGTCGGCACGCTCACCCAGCTCTACGACCGGGGCGGGCCGCTGCCCGGGGACCGGGCCAGCCTGCTCTTCCCCGGCCTGTCGGCCGCGCCGGTGGCCGACAGCCCGGTGCGCATGCCCGACTCGGCCAAGGTGTGCCGCTGCAACAACGTGACGAAAGGCCAGATCAGGGCCTGCTGGGAGGAGGGAGCCCGGGATCTGGCGGCGGTGGCCGCGGCCACCCGGGCGACGACCGGGTGCGGTGGATGCGCCGACGCCGTCGAGGGAATCGTGAGCTGGCTGTGCGAGCAGGAAGGGGTAAGCGCATGACGCGGGTCGTGGTAGTGGGTCACGGGCCTTCGGCCCACCGGCTGGTGGAGTCGCTGCGGGGGTTCGCCGGGTCGATCACGATCGTGGGAGAGGAGCCACGACCGGCGTACGACCGGGTGGCGCTGACCTCGTACCTGGCGGGCAAGACCGCCGAGGATCTGACTTATCCGGTTCCGGAGGGGGTCACGCTGCGGCTCGGCTCCCGGGTGACGGACATCGACCGCGCCGCCCGTACGGTCACCACCGCCGATGGCGAAATTTCGGAATATGACGTGCTGGTGCTGGCCACCGGGTCGGCGCCCTTCGTGCCACCCGTGCCCGGCAAGGACCTGGCCGGGTGTTTCGTCTACCGGACGATCGAGGACCTGGACGCGATCAGGGCCGCCGCCGCGACCGCCACGGCCGGGATCGTGGTCGGCGGCGGGCTGCTCGGCCTGGAGGCCGCCGACGCGCTGCGCGGGCTCGGCCTGGAGACCCACGTGGTCGAGATGAGCCCCTGGCTGATGCCCCGCCAGGTCGACGAGGGCGGCGGCGCGGTCCTGCGCGACCACGTGGAACGCCTCGGCCTGACCGTGCACGCCGGAGCCGGGGTCAAAGAGATCGCGGGACCGGACCGGGTGACCGGCCTGGTCAAACCCGACGGCGAGGTCATTCCCGCCCAGATCGTGGTCTTCTCCGCCGGGATCCGGCCTCGTGACGAGCTGGCCCGCGCGTCCGGCCTCGCGGTGGGCGAGCGCGGCGGCATCGTGGTCGACGAGGGCATGCGCACCTCCGATCCGTCGATCTACGCGATCGGCGAGTGCGCGCTGGTGGGCGGCCAGATCTACGGCCTGGTCGGACCCTGTTTCACCATGGCCGAGGTGGCCGCCGACCGGATCACGGGCGGCACGTCGAGCTTCTCCGGCGCGGACCTGTCCACCAAGCTCAAGCTGCTCGGCGTGGCCGTCGCCCAGTTCGGCCAGATGTCGGGGGCGCTGGACGTCACCTACATGGACCCGGTCGGCGGCGTCTACAAGAAGCTGTTCGTGAGCGACGACGCGAGAACCCTCCTGGGCGGCATCTGCGTCGGCGACGCGGGCCCGTACGACACCCTGCGGCCCTACGTCGGCAAACCCCTGCCCGGACTTCCCAGCGATCTGCTGTTCACCGGCGGCGTCACCCCGGACCTTCCCGACGACGCCCAGGTCTGCTCCTGCAACAACGTCACCGCGGGCACGGTCCGCGGAGCCGTACTCGACAAGGCGCTCACCGACGTCTCCGGCATCAAGGCCTGCACCCGGGCGGGATCCACCTGCGGCAGCTGCGTCCCGCTGCTCAAGCAGATCCTCGTCAAATCCGGCGTGCCGGTCAGCAAGGCGCTGTGCGAGCACTTCACGCAGAGCCGCGCCGAGCTCTTCGAGATCGTCCAGGTCCGCGCCATCACCACCTTCACCCAGCTGATCGAGGAGCACGGCACCGGCCGCGGCTGCGACATCTGCAAGCCGGCCGTCGCGTCCATCCTCGCCTCCCTGCACAACACGCACGTCCTGGACGGCGAGCAGGCCGCCCTCCAGGACACCAACGACCACTTCCTCGCCAACATCCAGAAGAACGGCACCTACTCGGTCGTCCCGCGCATCCCCGGCGGCGAGATCACCCCGGACAAGCTCATCGTGATCGGCGAGGTTGCCCGCGACTTCGGCCTCTACACCAAGATCACCGGCGGGCAGCGGATCGACCTGTTCGGCGCCCGCGTCGAGCAGCTCCCGCAGATCTGGCGCCGCCTGGTCGACGCGGGCTTCGAGTCGGGCCACGCCTACGGCAAGGCCCTGCGCACCGTGAAATCCTGCGTCGGCTCCACCTGGTGCCGCTACGGCGTGCAGGACTCGGCCGCCCTCGCGATCATGCTGGAGACCCGCTACCGGGGCCTGCGCTCCCCGCACAAGCTCAAATCCGCCGTCTCCGGCTGCGCCCGCGAGTGCGCCGAAGCCCGCTCCAAGGACTTCGGCGTCATCGCCACCGAGAACGGCTGGAACCTCTACGTCTGCGGCAACGGCGGCTTCAAACCCCGCCACGCGGACCTGCTGGTCTCCGACGTCGACACCGACACGCTGATCCGCACCATCGACCGGTTCCTGATGTTCTACATCCGCACCGCCGACCGCCTCCAGCGCACGTCCGCCTGGCTGGAGGCCATGGACGGCGGCCTGGACCACCTGCGCGACGTGATCGTGCACGACTCGCTCGGGCTGTGCGCCGACCTGGACGCCCAGATCGAACGACACGTCGCCGGATATTTCGACGAATGGAGGGCCACTCTCGACGACCCCGACAAACTCCGGCGTTTCACCAGCTTCGTCAACGCGCCCGGGGTGCCCGACCCGTCGATCTCCTTCGTCACCGAACGCGACCAGATCAGACCCGTGGGGGTGAGCTCATGAGCGAATGGACGTCCGTCTGCGGCTACGCCGACCTGCTCCCGGAGCGGGGCGCCTGCGCCCTGCTGGGATCCGAGCAGGTCGCGCTCTTCCGGACCTTCGACGGCAGCCTGTACGCCACCGGCAACCGGGACCCGTACAGCGGGGCGTACGTGCTGTCCCGGGGCATCGTCGGCACCAGGAACGGGGAGCCCACCGTGGCCTCCCCGATGCACAAGCAAGTGTTCTCCCTGGTCACCGGAGCCTGCCTGGACGACCCGGCGACTTTTATCCCGATATTTCCGATTCGTGTCACCAGTGGGATGGTAGAGGTGAGCGTTCTGTGACCGCGCTACTCGAAGAAGCTCCGATGGAAGCTCCGATGGAAGCCCCGCCGGGGTCTCCGGTCGAGCTCGGATCCCCCGAGACCGCGCCCGACGCGCTGGCCGGTTTCACCATCGGGGTGACCGCCACCCGTCGCCGCGAGGAGTTCGCCGCCCTGCTGGAACGGCGCGGCGCCCGCGTGGTCCGGGCCCCCGCCATCCGGCTGGTGCCGCTGGCCGAGGACGCCGACCTGCTCGCCTCCACCCGGGAGTGCCTGGCCGCCCCCGTCGACGACGTGGTGGTCACCACCGGGGTCGGCTTCCGCGGCTGGATGGCCGCCGCCGAGGGCTGGGGCCTGTCCGGCGACCTGGCCGGGCACCTGAACGGAGCCCGCCTGCTCACCCGGGGCCCGAAGGCGCGCGGCGCGGTCCGCGCGGCCGGTCTGACCGACTACTGGACCCCGGCCACCGAGTCCTGCGAGGAGGTCAAGCAGTACCTGCTCGCCCAGGACCTGCGCGGCCGCAGGATCGCCGTCCAGCTGCACGGCGAACCGCTCACCGGCTTCATCGCCGAGCTGCGGGCGGCCGGGGCGCACGTGACCGAGGTGCCCGTCTACCGCTGGCTGCCCTACCGGGACACCTCGCCGCTGCGCCGCCTGGTCAGCCAGGCCGTCTCCGGCTCGGTGGACGCGGTGGCCTTCACCAGCGCCCCCGCCGTGCTGGCCATGCTGAACGCGGCCCGCGCCGACGGCCTGGAGGACGCCCTGATCGCCGCCTTCTCCGGCCCGGTCGTGGCCGCCTGCGTCGGCCCGGTCACCGCGCAGCCGCTGGTGAGCCGGGGCGTGCCCGCGATCCAGCCGGAACGGGCCAGGCTCGGCTCGCTGGCCCGCACGCTCGCCCGGCACCTGCCCGAGCACAGCGTCACCCGCCTGGTCGCCGGCAGCCACCGGCTGGAGATCCGCGGCCACGCGGTGGCCGTGGACGGCGAGCTCAAGCCGCTCCCACCCGCGCCGATGGCCGTGCTCAAGCGCCTCGCCGACCGGCCAGGACACGTGGTGGCCCGCTCCGACCTGCGCCTGGTGCTGCCCGGCGGGCCGTCCAGGGACTCGGCCGAGCACGCGGTGGAGATGGCGATCACCCGGCTCCGCCGCGCCCTCGGCCCGAGCGGCATCGTGGAGACCGTGGTCAAACGCGGCTACCGGCTGGCCTGCGAGCGGGACGACGCATGACCACTCTGGTGATGGCGGGACACGGCGCCCGCGACGAGCGGTGGTCGGCGGTGCTGGCGGACCTGGCCGGCCGGGTCCGCAGGCTCCGCCCCGGGCATCGCGTCCGGCTGGCCTTCCTGGAGCTGAGCACCCCGCCGCTGGTCGACGTGCTGGCCGCCAGCGTGGGCCCGGTGGTGGTCGTGCCGCTGCTGCTCGCGGGCGGCTACCACGCCCACGTCGACCTGCCCGCGATCATCGCCGGCGTGCGCCCCGACGCCCGGGTGGCCGGGCCGCTCGGCCCGCACCCGCTGCTCACCTCGGTCCTGGCCCGGCGGCTCGCCGCCGCCGGGCTGCGGCCCGGCGACGCGGTCGTGCTCGGCGCCGCGGGCTCCGCCGACCCCTCGGCCCTGGACGACGTCCGCGCGGCCGCCCGCCTGCTGTCGGTACGGCTCTCGCGCCCCGTCACCGCCGCCTTCGCGGCCGGCGGCACCCCCACCCTGGCCGACGCCCTCACCAGGGCGCGCACGACGCGCACGGCCCCCCGGGTCGCCGTGGCCTCCTACCTGCTGGCCCCCGGGCACTTCCACGGCCGGCTGGCCGACAGCAGCGCCGACCTCGTGTCCGCCCCGCTCGGCGCCGACGACGACCTGGCCGCCCTCGTGTGGACCAGGTTCGACGAGGCTCAGGCTTCCAGCCGGAGCTCCCTGACGATGTCCCCCGCGCTCTCGTCCCGGGAGGGCTCGGAGTCCGCGCCGGTGAACGTCTCGTAGTAGGCGTGCTGGAAGCAGCCCGCCAGCAGCAGCCGGGCGGTGGCCTCCGGGTTCACCCCGGGGCCGATCCGGCCACGACCCTGCTCGGCCGCCAGGTAGGCGGCCAGCGGCTCGATCTCCGCCTGCGGGCCGAGCTCGCTGTCCCGCATGGCCTGCCGGAACCGCACGGTCAGCGACGGCGACACGAACGCGGGCATCGCCGCGGCCTGCACCTACCCTTCATCAAGAGCCGTCTTCAGCGGGATCTGGCCAGGAACCTAGGGCGTTCGGGCCTGAGA
This sequence comes from Acrocarpospora sp. B8E8, assembly GCF_039871605.1. Lineage (NCBI taxonomy): Bacteria > Bacillati > Actinomycetota > Actinomycetes > Streptosporangiales > Streptosporangiaceae > Acrocarpospora > Acrocarpospora sp. B8E8. Next base: position 24,817 of record NZ_JBDPLV010000076.1, read on the forward strand.
GGAATGGCTTCCCTATTTGTGGTCGCACTGTTACTGTTGGTGATGTGGTGACGGGATTGAACGCACCCGGCTTGCCGGGGAACGGCTCCTACGATCTGTTATCGGCACCGCGATACGCGGCATGGCCTGCCATGCCGGGCAGTGAGTCACGCTGCCATACGCGGCCTGAACCGTCGAAGCCATCGACGGCGAGGAGCTGCGAGCTCAGTCGTTTACGGCCGAGAAGCTGACAAGACATGGTGGCCGCCGGGCTGGCGGACACCCAAAACGACTGTGGAGGACGGGTAAGACCAGGCAAGGCAATCCCGACCCTGGCGCCGCCCGCGACCTACGGTGCTCATGCGGCGTGGAGGAAGCAGTAAGAACCCTGCGGCGACGTGGGGAGTTCCGGCGTTTCATGCCGGGAAGGATGTCAAGGACTCGTGTTTCTCCTGATCCCGGGCCGTTACCAAACAGCGGCCCGGACATGGACAGACCGGTTGTAGCCGCCAATTATTACCCGCAAATCCCGATGCAATACGAGAAACACCGGCAATTAGGTTTGAATGGGGTTATCCGAGTCATGCTCGGGATTTACCCGTCGGTGCCCCGGTCGCGGCGGCGCAGGTAACGCTCGAACTCGGCCGCGATCGCGTCGCCGCTGGCCTCCGGGAGCTCGGCCGCGTCCTTGCGCTCCTCCAGCTCCCGCACATACTCGGCCACCTCGGAATCCTGCGAGGCCAGCTCGTCCACCCCGGTCTCCCAGGCTCGCGCCTCCTCGGTGAGATCCCCGTACGGCATGGGAATGTCCAGCATGTCCTCCACCCGGCGGAGCAGCGCCAGGGTGGCCTTCGGGTTGGGCGGCTGGGCCACGTAGTGCGGGATGGACGCCCACAGCGAGACCGCCTGCAGCCCGGCGCTGCCGAGCGAGTGCTGCAGCACGCCGACGATGCCGGTCGGGCCCTCGTATTTGGTCAGGTCCAGGTTGAGCACCCGGGCCAGGCCCGGGTCGCTGACCGAGCCGACGATCGGCACCGGACGGGTGTGCGGGGAGTCGTTCAGCAGCGCCCCCAGCAGCAGCGCCAGCTCCACGCCCAAATCGTGGCAGAGCCCGACGATCTCGGCGCAGAAGCTGCGCCAGCGCATGTTCGGCTCGATGCCGCGCAGCAGCACGACGTCCCGCTTGGCCCCGGGCGGGCGGGCCACCAGCAGCCGGGTGGTCGGCCAGGTGATGGACCTGGTCATGCCCTCGCCCAGCTCCACGATGGGGCGGGTGACCTGGAAGTCGTAGTAGTCCTCCGGGTCCAGTTCGACCAGCGGGGTGGCCTTCCACTCCGTCTCGAGGTGGGCGAGCACGCCGCTGGACGCCTCGCCCGCGTCGTTCCACCCTTCGAACGCGGCGATGAGCACCGGATCGACGAGCTCAGGGAGCCCTTCGAGCTCGATCAAGCCGCCTCCTCACATAGTCGTGAGGCTAAGACTATTCGGAGTGACGGCCAAAGCGTTATCTTCGCGCGGGAAGGACCGCACATCCCGGTGTCCACCGGGTTTGCGGGAGCCGTGCCGGGACCGCAGGAATGCTTGACCTGGTCCATCTGTTCACTCAGGAACCAGGAGATACATCCCAGCAATTGGACAGGGGTGTCCAATTCGCGTCTCGATAGGCTTTGGCGCATGACCAGCAGACCGTCCTTCCGTGTGGCCCTGTCCGAGCGAGTCCTCGTCGCCGACGGAGCCATGGGAACGATGCTGCAGGCCCAGGACCCGACCATGGACGACTTCGAGGGGCACGAGGGCTGCAACGAGGTTCTCAACGTCAGCCGGCCCGACATCGTCCAGGCGGTGCACGACGCCTATTTCGAGGCGGGCGTGGACTGCGTCGAGACCAACACCTTCGGCGCCAACCTGGCCGCCCTCGCCGAGTACGGGATCGGCGACCGGATCGCCGAGTACTCGGAGGCCGGGGCCGGGATCGCGCGAGAGCGGGCCGACCACTGGTCCACGCCGGGCAAGCCCCGGTTCGTGCTGGGGTCCATGGGGCCGGGGACGAAACTGCCCACTCTCGGGCATCTGCCGTACGCGACGCTCAGGGGCGCCTACCGGGACAACGCCGCCGGGCTCATCGCGGGCGGCGCGGACGCGCTGATCATCGAGACCTGCCAGGACCTGCTCCAGGTGAAGGCGGCCGTGATCGGCGCCAAGCGGGCGGTGGCCGCGTCCGGTCTGGACATCCCGATCATCGCCCAGGTCACCATCGAGACCAACGGCGCGATGCTGCTCGGCTCCGAGATCGGGGCCGCGCTCACCGTGATCGAGCCGCTCGGCGTCGACCTGATCGGCCTCAACTGCGCCACCGGGCCCGCCGAGATGAGCGAGCACCTGCGCTACCTGGCCAGACACTCCCGGCTGCCGCTGTCCTGCATGCCCAACGCCGGGCTGCCCCAGCTCACCTCCGACGGCGCCTACTACCCGCTCGGCCCGTCCGAGCTGGCCGACGCGCACGAGACCTTCGCCAGGGACTACGGTCTTGCCCTGGTCGGCGGCTGCTGCGGCACCACCCCCGAGCACCTGCGCCAGGTGGTCGAGCGGGTGGGCGGGCGGCCGCGGGCCGAGCGCCGCCCGCGCCCCGAGGCCGGGGCCGCCTCGCTCTACCAGCACGTCCCGTTCCGGCAGGACACCTCCTACCTGGCCATCGGCGAGCGCACCAACGCCAACGGCTCCAAGGCCTTCCGGGAGGCCATGCTGGCCCAGAACTGGGAGGAGTGCGTGGAGATCGCCCGGGCCCAGGCCAGGGACGGCGCGCACCTGCTGGATCTCTGCGTGGACTACGTGGGCCGGGACGGCGTGCGGGACATGAAGGAGCTGGCGTTCCGGTTCGCCACCGCCTCCACCCTGCCGATCATGATCGACTCCACCGAGCCGGCCGTGCTGGAGGCGGGCCTGGAGATGCTGGGCGGCCGGGCGGTGGTCAACTCGGTCAACTACGAGGACGGCCGGGGCCCGGGGTCCCGGTTCCACAAGATCATGACGGCGGTCCGGGAACACGGGGCCGCCGTGGTCGTGATGTGCATCGAGGAGGCCGGGCAGGCCCGTACCAAGGCCGACAAGGTGCGGATCGCCGGTGAGACCATCGAGGATCTGACCGCCAACTGGGGCATGCGGGTCGAGGACATCGTGGTCGACTGCCTCACCTTCCCGATCGCCACCGGCCAGGAGGAGACCCGCAGGGACGGCGTGGAGACCATCGAGGCCATCCGCGAGCTCAAGCGGCGTTACCCGGACGTACAGACCACGCTGGGGTTGTCCAACATCTCCTTCGGTCTCAATCCGGCGGCCAGAATCGTGCTCAACTCGGTCTTCCTCAACGAGTGCGTCAACGCCGGGCTCGACTCGGCCATCGCGCACGCGTCCAAGATCCTGCCGATGGCCCGCATCCCCGACGAGCAGCGCCAGGTCGCGCTGGACCTGGTCTACGACCGCCGCCGCGAGGGCTACGACCCGCTGCAGCGGTTCATGGACCTGTTCGAGGGCGTGGACGCCGCCTCGATGCGGGAGGGCAAGGCCGCCGAGCTGCTCGGCCTGCCGCTGTGGGAACGGCTCAAGCGGCGGATCGTCGACGGCGAGAAGAAGGGCCTGGAAGCCGACCTGGACCTGGCGCTCCAGCAGCGCCCGGCCCTGGAGATCATCAACGACGTGCTGCTGGAGGGCATGAAGACGGTCGGCGAGCTGTTCGGCTCCGGCCAGATGCAGCTGCCCTTCGTGCTCCAGTCGGCCGAGGTGATGAAGACCGCCGTGGCCTACCTGGAACCGCACATGGACAAGGTCGAGGGCGCGGGCAAGGGCCGGATCGTGCTGGCCACGGTCAAGGGCGACGTGCACGACATCGGCAAGAACCTGGTCGACATCATCCTGTCCAACAACGGCTACGAGGTGGTCAACCTCGGCATCAAGCAGCCGGTGTCGGCCATCCTGGAGGCCGCCGAGGACAAGCGCGCCGACGTGATCGGCATGTCCGGGCTGCTGGTCAAGTCCACGGTGGTCATGAAGGAGAACCTGGAGGAGATGAACTCCAGGAAGATCGCCGGCAGGTATCCGGTGCTGCTCGGCGGGGCCGCCCTCACCCGGGCGTACGTGGAGCAGGATCTGGCCGAGCTGTTCGACGGCGAGGTGCGCTACGCCCGCGACGCGTTCGAGGGCCTGCGGCTGATGGACGCCTTCATGAAGGTCAAGCGCGGCGAGGCCGGGGCCGAGCTCCCCCCGCTGCGGGAGCGCCGGATCAGGACCGGCGCGGTGCTGGAGCGCACCCCGGTCGAGCGGCTGCCCGCCCGATCGGACGTGGCCGCCGACAATCCGGTGCCGGTCGCGCCGTTCCTCGGCGATCACGTCGTCAAGGGCATCGCCCTGCACGAGTACGCCGCGTTCCTGGACGAGCGCGCCACCTTCATGGGTCAGTGGGGTCTGAAGTCCGCCCGCGGCGGCGCGGGACCCTCCTACGAGGAACTGCTTGAGACCGAGGGCCGCCCCCGGCTGCGCATGTGGCTGGAGCGGCTGCAGACCGAGGGCCTGCTGGAGGCCGGCGTCGTGTACGGCTACTTCCCCTGCGTGGCGGACGGCGACTCGCTGATCATCCTCGACGAGGCGGGCGGCGAGCGGACCCGGTTCACCTTCCCGCGCCAGCGCCGCGACCGCCACCTGTGCCTGTCGGACTTCTTCAGGTCCAGGGACTCCGGCGAGGGGGACGTGGTGGCCCTCCAGATCGCCACCATGGGCCGCCGGATCAGCGAGGCCACCGCCGAGCTGTTCGCCAAGAACGCCTACCGCGACTACCTGGAGCTGCACGGCCTGTCCGTCCAGCTCACCGAGGCCCTCGCCGAATACTGGCACGCCCGGGTGCGATCCGAGCTGGGCATCGGCGGTGAGGAGTCGCTGCAGGACATGCTCAAGGTCAACATCACCGGCTGCCGGTACTCCTTCGGCTACCCGGCCTGCCCGAACCTGGAAGACCAGGTTCAGCTGTTCGAGCTGCTCGACCCGGGCCGGATCGGCGTCGAGCTGTCGGAGGAGTTCCAGCTCCACCCCGAACAGGCCACGTCCGCCCTGGTGGCTCACCACCCCGAGGCGAAATATTTCAACGTCTGAGCTACCGAAGGGTTATCAACGCCGTGGACGCGGTTCTGTTCGACATGGACGGCTTGCTCGTCGACACCGAGAAGGTGTGGTTCGAGGTCGAGACCGAGGTGGTGGAGCGCCTCGGCGGCTCCTGGGGGCCCGAGCACGGGGCCGCGCTGGTCGGCGGCTCGTGGGATCGCACGGTCGACTACATGCTCGCCCTCACCGGGGCCGACGTGCCGCCCGGCACGGTCGGGGCGTGGCTGCTGGACGGGATGATCGAGCGGCTGGCCGTGGAGGTGGAGCCGATGCCGGGGGCGCTGGAGCTGCTCGCGGAGCTGAACGGGGCCGGGGTCAGGACCGGCCTGGTCACCTCCTCGCTGAAACCGGTCGCCGACGCCGTGCTGGAGGTGGTCGGGCGGCACCGGTTCGCGATCGTGGTGACCGCCGACGACGTGGCCAGGACCAAGCCGGACCCGGAGCCGTACCTGACCGCGGCCCGGCTGCTGTCGGCGTGGCCGGAGTGCTGCGCGGTGCTGGAGGACTCGCCGAACGGGGTGGCCGCGGCGACGGCGGCCGGGTGCCGGGTGGTGGCGGTGCCCAGCGTGGTGCCCATCCCGGCCGTGCCGGGACGGCTGGTCGTGCCGTCCCTGCTCGAAGTCGACCTGAGCGTGCTGCGGGCCCTGTTCTAGGCCGTCGCCAGGAACGGGGCCAGGTCGCCGCGGTCGTGCACGCCTAACTTGGTGTAGACGCGGCACAGGTGGTTGGCGACGGTCCGGGGGGACAGGACCAGCCAGTCGGCGATCTCCCGGTTGGTCAGGTTCCAGGAGGCCAGCCGGGCCACCTCGATCTCGCGGGCGCTCAGCTCCGCGCTCCAGCGTTCGGCGCGGGTGTCGGGGGCGGGGACCAGGCGGGCCAGCCGTTCCTGGGTGCGCGCGGGGGCGCGATCCCGGGCGACCCTGGCCACGATCGGGTTGGCCAGCCGGACGCGCGGGGGAGTCAGGACGATCAGGCCGCGCTGTTCCAGCCGGGCCACGGCGTCGCGGTCGGCCAGGTCGAGCAGCACGTCCAGGTCGACGGGCTCACCCAGCGCGACCAGGCCCACCGCCTCGGTCTCCGCCGGGTCCAGGCTCGTGAGCTCGGCCTCGACCAGCTGGCGCAGGCGTGGGGTGATCGTCAGCTCGCCCTGCCAGTGCCACTGGCCGGCCACCTTGGCCAGCGTCGCGCCGGGGACGAGCTCGGTCAGCAGCCGGACGTTGCCGCCGCTGGCGTGGTGCATCCGGCGGGCCGTCGTCACCTCGACCGGGCCGCCCAGCGCGGCGGCCAGCAGCAGGCCGGTCTCGCGCGGGTTGAGCGGCGCCAGGTCGAGCCGGTCGGCCACGCCCTCCCGCCACAGGGCCTGGATCGGCTCGGGCACGGGGGCGCCGGCGCGGATGGTGGCCGCCAGGCGGGTGCCCGAGCGGGTCACCAGGTGCCGTACCAGCGCGGCGGAGCAGGGATCGAGCAGGTGGGCGTCGTCCACGGCCAGGATCTGCGGGGGTTCGCCCAGCGCCTGGATCGCCCAGCCGAGCGGGTTCACCGGGCACCGCGGGGTGCCCAGCAGGTGCGCGAACGCGCCGAACGGCACCTCGGGTCCGATGCCCTGGACGCGGGCGCTGCTCCCGTGCGCGCCCGCGAGAGACTCGGCGAGCAGGCGGGTCCGCCCCGAGCCCGCGTCGCCGGAGATCAGAATTCCGCCGTCCGCGCGGAGCGCCGACCGGACCCGATCGCGTTCCGCCGTACGGCCGGTGAAAGGCCACATGATCTACCTCCGAGACACCCTGTCGTTGCTCTCGACGGTAGGAATTCGGCGTTTCCGGCGGATCCGTGTGAACCCCCGAGCTCTACAGGGCTAGCCCGGGGTACCCCTAGGGGTAGAGCCCTCCCAGAGGAGGAGCGCGGACCAGGCCCGCACGTGCCAGGATGGGATCAAGTCGCTATTTAACGAGAAACCCGTCCCATAGCCAGCCGCATAGCCGCCGACCGGGCAACTCGCCGCAGCGGCTGTCCAGATCACGACTTTCTCATTAAAAAAGGGGGCCCATCATGTCGTTCGAACAGATTGCCTGGCTTCCGCTCTGCGCGGGTCTGACCGCAGCCGGGGTGGCGCTGGCCTACGTCGCCTTCCGCCGCCGGGGAGTCTCAGCGGGGCTGCGGATGACCGCCTGGGCGCTGCTGCCGCTCGCCGCCTACCTGACGGGCGCGCTGAAGACGATCTGGAACATCGGCACCGCGCTGGTGAGCTTCGCCACCGGGCTGGTCTTCTCGCCCGCCGTGTGGGCCGGGGTGGCGCTGGCGGGGATCTCGGTGCTGCTGTTCTTCGTGAGCGGCGGGATCCGGGGCCGTACCCTCGCGAAGTTCCGGGCGATGGGCAGGACGGGCAAGCAGGCGCCCGCCGGCGCGACGGGCGCGGAGTCGCCGACCCGGCCGCTGCCGGCCGCGAAGAAGGACGCCCCCAAGCCCGTCGCGAACAAGCCCGCTTCCGACGATTTCTCCGACGTCGAGGACATCCTCAAAAAGCACGGCATCAGCTGAGTACTGTATCCATGGCCGCGCCTCCGGCACGGCGGGCTTGGCCGCGCCTGTGTCTTCCCTCGTCACTCCGGCCGCTTCGCGACCTGCGTTCCTGCGTCCAGACACAGGCGCGGCCAAGCCACAAAATCTCGGATGATGGGATGTTAAGTCACTTGTCAGTACAATGTCACGGTTCCGAGACGTAACCGGAACCGGCCTCTGACATTCTTGACAAGATCGATACGAATGCATTGCGCGTCAATCACAGTTGGGCCACATAGCGCCTACTAGGTCTTGTTTACCCAGTTCAGCCCATAGATTCTGCCTCCGGGACCCGCTCACAACGCGGACCCGCAACATATGGGAGCGACGTTAACGGGCGCAGCCCATAGGACGACGTCGTCTGGAACCCAGGGGGCTCAACGCATGACCGCACCGCTCGACGTCTCCGGAGAGGAGACGAAGGCGACGCCGGAGGCAGTCCTTTCCGGCGTGGGGGGACCCAAAGCGATCCAAGGCCGGTCACTCGGGCAGATCGCGTGGATGCGCCTCAAGAAGGACAAGGTCGCCCTCACCGGCGCGGGTGTCGTCATCTTCCTCGTCGTGGTCGCGATCTTCGCCCCGCTCATCGTGAGCTGGTTCGGCCACCCGCCGAACGAATTCCACCAGGAAATGATCGACACGATGACGATGCGCCCCAAGGGCGGCAGCGGCATCAGCGGGGACTTCCTGTTCGGCGTCGAACCGCAGAACGGCCGCGACCTGTTCAGCCGGGTCGTCTACGGCGCCCGCATCTCCCTGCTCATCGCCTTCTTCGCCACCCTGATCTCGGTGCTCATCGGCACCGTGATGGGGGTCGTGGCCGGCTACTTCGGCGGCTGGGTGGACACCATCATCAGCCGCCTGATGGACATCTTCCTGGCCTTCCCCATCCTGGTCTTCGCGCTCGCCCTGGTCGGCGTGCTCGGCCAGTTCGAGACCCAGCTCGGAGTCAAGGGCGACAGCCTCCGCATCCTGCTCCTGATCTTCGTCATCGGCTTCTTCAACTGGGGTTACATCGCCCGGATCATCCGCGGCCAGACGCTCTCCCTGCGGGAGCGGGAGTTCGTGGACGCGGCCAGGAGCCTGGGCGCGCGCGGGCCGTACATCCTGTTCAGGGAGATCCTGCCGAACCTGATCGCGCCCATCCTGATCTACGCCACCCTGCTGGTCCCCGCGAACGTGCTGTTCGAGGCGGCGCTGTCCTTCCTCGGCGTCGGCATCCAGCCGCCCACCGCGACCTGGGGGGCCATGCTCTCGGCCGCCACCAAGTACTACACCGTCCCGCACTTCATGATCTTCCCCGGCATGGCGATCTTCATCACCGTGCTGGCCTTCAACCTGTTCGGTGACGGTCTGCGCGACGCGCTGGACCCCAAGTCGAGCCGCTGAACCACCCGAGTCTCGTCCCGTTCCCCAGCTCCTACCAACAAGGGGTTTACGTAAATGAAGAAGAGAACACTGGCGGTCGTGGCCTCCGGCGCGGCCTTGGCCTTGGCCTTGTCGGCCTGTGGCGGAGGTGACAGCACGGAGCCCAGCGGAACCGCCGCTCCGGCCGCGTCCGCCTCGGCCGCCGGGGCGACCGGCTTCAACGCCGGCCTGGAAAACGTGGTGAACCCGTCCGACAAGAAGGGTGGCGTGCTGAAGATGGCCGTCACCGAGGACTGGGACTCCGTGGACCCCGGTGACACCTACTACGGCATGTCGTGGAATCTGCTGCGGATCTACGCCCGCCCCCTGGTGACCTACAACCCCGCGCCCGGCGCCAAGGGCCGCGAGCTGGTCCCCGACCTGGCCGAGAGCCTGGGCGTGTCCAGCGACGGCAGCAAGACCTGGACCTACAAGCTGCGGGCCGGGCTGAAGTACGAGGACGGCACGCCGATCACGTCCAAGGACGTGAAGTACGCCGTGCTCCGCCAGCTTGACAAGACCACCTTCGTCAACGGCCCGACGTACTTCAACGACTGGCTGGACCTGCCGAAGGACTTCGAGTCGGTCTACAAGACGCCGGACGTCAACACCGACCAGGCCATCGAGACGCCGGACGACCAGACGATCGTCTTCCACCTCAACAAGGCCTACGCCGGTTTCGACAACTTCGCGGCGCTGCCGGCCACCGTGCCGATCCCGCAGGCCAAGGACACCGGCATCAAGTACCGCGACCACGTGCTCGCGTCCGGGCCGTACAAGTTCGACAAGGTCGAGCCGGGCAAGCAGTACACGCTGATCCGCAACGACCAGTGGGACCCGGCGACCGACCCGATCCGCAAGGCGCTGCCGGACTCCTACGAGATCACCCTGGGCGTCCAGGGCGACGACCTGGACAACCGGATCATCTCCGGCGACCTGCACGTCGACATCGCCGGCAGCGGCGTCCAGCCGGCCGCCATCGCGACCGTTCAGCAGGACCCCGAGCTGAACGCCCGCGCGGACAACCCGATCTCGGCCCGCACCTGGTACGTCTCGATCCTCAACGACAACCCGCCGCTGGACAACATCGAGTGCCGCAAGGCCGTCATCTACGGGGCCGACCGGGTGGGCCTGCAGACCGCCATGGGCGGCCCGCTGGCCGGTGACATCGCCACCTCCCTGATGCCCCCGGGCATCGGCGGCTGGAAGAAGATCGAGACCTTCCCGCTCGGCACCGGCGACGAGGCCAAGGCCAAGGAGGCCCTCACGGCCTGCGGCCAGCCCAACGGCTTCGAGACCACGATGACCTTCCGCTCGGACCGCCCGCGCGAGCAGGCCGTGGCCGAGTCGATGCAGCAGGCGCTCGCCAAGGTCGGCATCAAGCTGACCCTGAAGGGCTTCCCGACCTCGGAGTACTTCACCGCGTACGCCGGCAAGCCCGCCTACACCAAGGCCAACGGGATCGGCCTGGCCACCAACGGCTGGGGCGCGGACTGGAACGACGGCTTCGGCTTCCTGTCCCAGATCATCGACAGCCGCACCATCCGCGAGGCCGGCAACTACAACCTGAGCGTCAAGGACCCGGCCGTGGACGCCCTGGTCGACCAGGCGTTCGCCGAGCTGGACACCGCCAAGCGTGACGCCATCTGGGGTCAGGCGGACGCGAAGGTCATGGAGGGCGCCTACGTCCTCCCGACCGTCTACTCCAAGGGCCTGCTGCTCCGCGGCAAGGGTGTGACGAACCAGTTCATCACCGGCGCCTTCGACATGTACGACTACCTGGCGCTCGGCGTCGAGTAGCCAGCCGCAGGCGGCGAAAAGGGGGTCGGCTCCGACCGAGCCGGCCCCCTCCAGCCGAGGGGGGACAGTGGTCACATACATCATCCGGCGCCTGATCGGCGCCCTGCTCATGCTGGCCGTGGTCAGCATGGTCACCTTCTCGATCTTCTTCGTGGTGCCGAGGCTGGCCGGGGTCACCGCCACCGACTTCGCCAACCGCTACGTCGGGCGGGCCGCCACCCAGGAGACCGTCGTCGCCGTGGCGAACAAGCTCGGCCTCAACGACCCGGTGGTCGTCCAGTACGCCCGGTGGATCAAGGGCATCTTCGTCGGCGCCGAGTACGACTACGGCGCGGGCGTCGAGCACTGCCCCGCCCCCTGCTTCGGCTACTCCTTCGTCACGAAGAACCCGGTCTGGCCGGACCTGGTCGACCGGATGCCGGTGACCCTGTCCCTCGCGGCCGGCGCGTCGGTCATCTGGCTGCTGGCCGGCGTCGCCGTCGGCGTGCTGTCGGCGCTGAAACGCGGGTCCATCTTCGACCGGACGGCGATGGTGATCGCCCTGTCGGGCGTCTCGCTGCCGCCGTTCTTCACCGGCCTGATCGCGCTGTCCCTGTTCAGCTACGGGCTGCGAATAACCGCGCCCGGCGGGGCGTACACGCCGCTGACCGAGAATCCGGCGGAATGGGCCTACAGCCTGATCCTGCCCTGGCTCACCCTCGCCTTCCTCAACGCCGCCGCCTACGCCCGGCTCACCCGGGCCGGCATGCTGGAGACGATGGGGGAGGACTACATCCGCACCGCGCGGGCCAAGGGCCTGCGCGAGTCCACGGTCATCACCAAGCACGGCCTGCGCGCCGCCCTCACCCCGATCGTGACCATCTTCGGCCTGGACGTCGGCATCCTGCTCGGCGGCGCCATCCTCACCGAGAACGTCTTCTCGCTGCCCGGGCTCGGCAAGTACGCCACCCAGGCGATCTCCACCCAGGACCTGCCCAAGATCATGGGCTTCACCATGCTGGCCGCCTTCTTCATCGTGATGGCCAACCTGATCGTGGACCTGCTGTACGCGGTCGTGGACCCGAGGGTGAGGCTGACATGAGCGAGCACTTCCTGGACGTCCGGGACCTGAAGATCCACTTCCCGACCGACGACGGCCTGGTCAGGTCCGTCGACGGGCTCTCCTTCGAGCTGGAGCGGGGCAAGACGCTCGGCATCGTGGGCGAGTCGGGCTCCGGCAAGAGCGTCACCTCGCTCGGCATCCTCGGCCTGCACAAGGGCGGCCGGGCCAGGATCTCCGGCGAGATCTGGCTGGACGGCGAGGAACTGGTCAGCGCGAGCCCCGAGCACGTGCGCAGGCTGCGCGGCAAGAAGATGTCGATGATCTTCCAGGATCCGCTGTCGGCCATGCACCCGTACTTCACGGTCGGCGCCCAGATCATCGAGGCGTACCGGATCCATCACAAGGTCACCAAGAAGGTCGCCCGCAAGCACGCCGTCGACCTGCTCGGCCGGGTCGGCATTCCGCAGCCGGAGCGGCGGGTGGACAGCTACCCGCACGAGTTCTCCGGCGGCATGCGGCAGCGCGCGATGATCGCCATGGCCCTGTCCTGCGACCCCGAGCTGCTCATCGCCGACGAGCCCACCACCGCCCTGGACGTCACCGTGCAGGCCCAGATCCTGGACCTGATGCGCGACCTGCAGCGCGACTTCAACGCCGCGCTCATCATCATCACCCACGACCTGGGCGTGGTGGCCGAGCTCTCCGACGACATCCTCGTCATGTACGGCGGCAAGGCCATCGAGTACGGCTCCGCCGAGGACATCTTCGAGCGGCCCGAGCACCCCTACACCTGGGGTTTGCTGGGCTCCATGCCCCGCCTGGACCGCGAGCCCACCGAGCGGCTGCTGCCGATCAAGGGCTCCCCGCCCTCGCTCATCAACGTCCCGGCCGGGTGCGCGTTCCATCCGCGCTGCGCCTTCGAGGGCCGTACCGGCGGGAAGGCGAACACCGAGGTCCCGGATCTGGTCGAGACCGAGGGCGGCCACCTGGTCCGCTGCCACCTGCCGCGGGAGGAGCGGCGCGCCATCTGGGCGACCGAGATCAAGCCGAACCTGGAGTCCGCATGACCGAACCACTGCTCTCCGTCCAGGGGCTGGAGAAGCACTTCCCGGTCACCAAGGGCCTGCTGCAGCGGCAGGTCGGCGCGGTCAAGGCCGTGGACGGCGTCAGCTTCGACGTGCGCAAGGGGGAGACCCTCGGCCTGGTCGGCGAGTCCGGCTGCGGCAAGACCACGACCGGACGGCTGATCACCCGGCTGATCGAGCCCACCGGCGGCAAGGTGATCTTCGAGGGACACGACATCACCCACATGTCGCAGGGCAAGATCCGCCCGCTCCGCCGCGACATGCAGATGATCTTCCAGGACCCGTACAGCTCGCTCAATCCCCGGCACACGGTCGGGGCGATCGTCGGGGCGCCCTTCAAGATCCAGGGCGTGCACACCGAGCAGGGCGTCAAGAAGGCCGTCCAGGACATCCTCGCCCTGGTCGGCCTCAACCCCGAGCACTACAACCGCTACCCGCACGAGTTCTCCGGCGGCCAGCGGCAGCGCATCGGGATCGCCCGCACGCTCGCGCTCAAGCCCAAGCTCATCATCGCCGACGAGCCGGTCTCCGCGCTGGACGTGTCCATCCAGGCGCAGGTGGTCAACCTGCTGGAGGACCTGCAGAACGAGCTGGACCTCACCTACCTGGTGATCGCGCACGACCTGTCGGTGGTCCGGCACATCAGCGACCGGGTCGCGGTCATGTACCTGGGCAAGATCGTCGAGCTGGCCGACCGCAAGGGCCTGTACGAGTCGCCCATGCACCCGTACACCAACGCCCTGCTGTCGGCGGTCCCCATCCCCGACCCCAAGGGCAAGGCCGGGCGCGAGCGCATCCGCCTGCAGGGCGACGTGCCGTCCCCGCTCAACCCGCCGCCCGCCTGCCGGTTCCACACCCGCTGCTGGAAGGCGCAGGAGATCTGCAAGACCGAGGAGCCGCCGCTGCTGCAGCTGGCCCCCGGCCACCAGGTCGCCTGCCACTTCCCGGAGAACGCCCCGGCCCTCGCCGAACCCGAGGTGGCCGCTCAGACCTGACGCCTCCCGCCCGGCGCGGTCCCGCTCAGCCGGAGCGGGACCGCGCCGTTGAGGCTACGGGGCCTGGTCAGGGAACATCGGACCGGGCCTGGATGGGCAGGCGCAGGACGAACCGCGCGCCGCGGGGGCTGTCTTCGATCGTGAGGGTGCCGCCGTGGGTTTCGGCGATCTGCCTGGCGATGGGCAGGCCGAGCCCGGTTGCCGGGTGACGGTGACCGTGATGGTGGCGTCGGCGTGCCGTTCGGCGTTGTCCAGCAGGTTGTTCAATACCCGGGCCAGGGCGATCGGCTCCCCGTCGAGCACCACGCCGGGAGTGAGCTTGCGGATCACGGCGACCCCGCGCGGGCGCCGATCCAGCTCGCACCGCACCAGGTCGGCCAGGTCGACGGGCTCGCACCGGCCGCGGACACCCGCGTCCAGCCGGGCGATCCGCAACAGGTCGGTGACCAGGTCCTGCATGCGCTGCACGCTGTCCAGCAGCGTGTTGGCGGTCTTCGGCCAGTCGCTCAGCTCCGGGTACATGAGCGCCTCCTCGATCTCCGCTCGCATCGCCGTCAGCGGGCTGCGCAGATCATGGGAGGCGTCCGAGGCGAACCGGAGCTGATGTTCGACCGCGGCCTGGGCCCGGTCCAGGGTCTTGTTCGCGATCTCGGCGAGGTCCCGCAACTCGTCCTGGTACTTCGGCACCGGCACCCGGTGGCCGAGATCGCTCTCGGTGATCTGGGCGAGTTTGCCGCCGATCGCCCGCACCGGCTCCAGGGTCTTGCTCACGGTCCGGTGGGTGCCCACCACGGTCGCCCCGACCAGCAGGAGCCAGCCGGCGGCGAGCGGGAGCAGCAGCTGAGGGCCCACGTACCAGGGGACATCGGAGACGGCCATGTCGAGCCGCCAGACGCCGCTGGCGGTGTGGAAGGGGTACTCGATCACGATCTTGCACTGGCCGGGGAACACGCCGTCGCACTGCCTCGCGGTCGCGAACGCGTCGACATCGGGTTGCAGGTTCGTCATCGGCGGCTGGTGTGCCATGTCCGGGGTGGTGGCAACCAGCGCGCCGGCCGCGTCGAAGACTTGAACCGCCGTACCCGGCCGCCACGGCGGCGGGTGGGGGGATACGCCGTAGTGGCGTATCTCCGCGGCTACGGCCACGGCGTTGGCGACGAGCTGTTCCGTCCTGCGTCCGGTGGCGTCGTCCCGTAGGGCCAGCAGGACGAACACCGCGACGGCGGTGCAGATCAGCGCCATGACGGCGCTGGCCGCCACGGTGAAGCGGGTCCGGATGGACCATTGATGCCACGCGTTCAGGCTGATCACCCCCTCGCGACCAGACGCACGCCCCCCAAACACTCCTTACCGGCCACGGGGAGACCCACGACCAAAAATTGGCAAACGTGCGCGCCCTGTCCGTTCGCGGTGTCTCAGGCGTCGGGGCGGGTCAGCCCCGCATCGGTCGTCAGGGCAGCGCGCCGGGCGTGATCAGGCCGGTCTCGTACGCGAGGACGACCGCCTGCACCCGATCCCGCAGCGCAAGCTTCGTCAGCACATTTCCGACATGCGTCTTGACTGTGGTCTCGCTCACCACCAGCTCGCGGGCGATCTCCGCGTTGGAGAGACCCTTCGCGATCAGCCGCAGGACCTCCAGCTCGCGCTCGGTGAGGCGGTCCAGGCGGGCCGGGGTGGCCTGCTGGTGGGCGGTGGGCAGGTGGGTGGCGAAGCGGTCCAGCAGGCGGCGGGTGACGCTGGGGGCCACGATCGCGTCTCCGGCCGCCACCACCCGGATGGCCTGCAACAGCTCGTCCGGCGGCACGTCCTTCAGCAGGAAGCCGCTCGCGCCCGCCCGCAGCGCCTCCACGATGTACTCGTCGAGGTCGAAGGTGGTCAGCACCAGCACCCGGGGCACGTGCGCGCTCGGCGCCGCCTCCCTGACGATGCGGCGGGTCGCCTCGATCCCGTCCATGCCCGGCATCCGGATGTCCATCAGGACCACGTCCGGCAGCAGCGCGCGGGCCTGGTCCATCGCGGTGGAACCGTCGCCCGCCTCGCCGACCACGGTGACGTCCTGCTCCGCCTCCAGAATGAAGCGGAACCCCGTGCGCAGCAGCGGCTGGTCGTCCACCAGCAGCACCCTGATCGTCATCGTCTGTCCTTGAGGGGGAACCGGGCGCGGACCTCGAACCCGCCCCCCTGGCGCGGGCCAATCCGCAGGACTCCACCATAGAGGGCGACACGCTCCTTGATGCCCACCAAACCATGCCCTTTCCCCTGACCCGGTCCATGACTCCGCTCCGGGATCGTGCCTCTCCCGGGCTGGCGCTGGTCGAAACCGGGTCCGCGGCCGTCGTCCTCGACGTGCACGGTGAGCTCGCTGGGCTCCTGCCGTACGGTCACCCAGGCCCTGGCCGTGGGCCCCGCGTGCCTGAGGCTGTTGGTGAGCGCCTCCTGGACCAGGCGGTAGGCGGCCAGGTCGATGCCCGGCGGCAGGTCGAGCTGCTCGCCCTCCAGCCAGAGCTGGGTGCGCAGCCCGGCCTCGCGCATCTGCTCCACCAGGGACGGGAGATCGTGCATGCCCGGCTGCGGGCCGCGCTCGGCCGGGCCGTCGGTGCGCAGCACGCCGACGATGTTGCGCATCTCCGCCATCGCGGTGCGGCCCATCTGCTCGATCGCCAGCAGCGCGTCCTCGGCCACCTGGAGGTCCTTGTCGAGCATCTTGCGCGCCGCGGCGGCCTGCACCGTCATCACGCTGACATGATGGGCGACCACGTCGTGCAGCTCCCGCGCGATCCTGGACCGCTCCTCCGCCCGCGCCGCCCGGGTGTCGGCCTCCCTGGCCCGCTCCAGCCGGTCCGCCCGATCCACCAGCTCGTCCAGGTACGCCCGGCGCAGCCGCACGCTCCGCCCGAGCACCCAGCACAGCGTGACCACGGCCACCACCACGACATGGTCGGCCCAGCCGAACCGGTCGTCGGTGAGCGCCACCGTGAGCAGGTAGCCGAGCAGCGTGTACACCGCGCCGACCACGCTCAGCGCGAGCCCCCGGTAGGCGGCCACCGTGTAGAGCAGGATGGCCGCCGCCAGGCTGGCCAGCCCCGCGTTGAAACGCAGCATGTCCAGCGCGAACTGCGGCACGGCCACGGCCAGCAGCAACACGAACGGCCAGCGCCGCCGCAGCACCACCGACATCGTCATCACCCCGGCCAGCAGCAGGCTGCCCGTGTTCGGCTCGCGGATCGGGACCGGCGCGAACCCGTCCCACTCCGCGATCATCTCGGCGTCGGTGATCAGGATGAAAACGGTGGACGCCACCGTCAGCGAGACCGCGAGCACTGAGTCCCCGATCAGGGGAAAAGCCCGGAGCCAGGACCGCAAGCTGCTACGCACCCAACAAATTTAGGCCGCTCCCCACCCCTCCTGCCTCATCCCCACGAATGATGCGCCCCCTCACGCCCGTCCCGTCCGGGTGGTGTCGGGGGGCGAGGCGCCTTTGATTCCGGTGTCTTCGAGATCGCACGAATGATGCGCGGACTCACGCCAGTCCCGTTCCGGGTGGTGTCTCGGGACGAGGCGCCTTTGATCCCGGTGCCTTCGAGATCCCGCGATGATGCGCGCACCCACCCCAGTCCGTTCCGGGCCGTGTTGCGGGGCGAGGCGCCTTTGATACCGGTGTCTTCGAGATCCCGCGATGATGCGCGGACTCACGCCCGTCCCGTACCGGGTGGTGTCTCGGGGCGAGGTCGCTTTTGATGCCAGGGTCTTCGCGGCGAGATCCCGCGAACGATGCGCGCACCCACCCCGCGCCATTTCGGGCGGTTTCTTCGGGCGGGGGTGTTTGGGTCCGGTGTCTTCGGGTGGGGGCGTCAGAGTTCGTCGGTGGCGGCTCTGCGGGGGAGGCGGCGGGATGGGCGGGGTTCCCGGTCGGGGACCGGGGGCGGGGTGCCGCCGAACTCTGGGCAGAGGGCTTGGTGGTCGCACCAGTCGCAGAGCCGGGAGCGGCGGGCTCGCCAGTCGCGGGTGCGCAGCGAGCGGTCGATGGCCTCCCAGAGGGCCTGGACCTTGCGCTCGGTCGCCCGCAGGTCGGCTTCGTCGGGCAGGTACCGCAGCACCTCGCCGTTGCCCAGATACATCAGCTGGAGCATGCGCGGCACGCTGCCCTGCTGCCGCCACAACACCAGCGCGTAGAACTTCATCTGGAACAGCGCTTTGGCCTCGAAGTCGGGCCCCGGCGCGCTCCCCGTCTTGTAGTCGACCACCCGCACCTCGCCGGTGGGCGCCACGTCAAGCCGATCGATATACCCGCGCAGCATCAGCCCGCTGTCCAGCACGGCCTCCACGTAGAGCTCCCGCTCGGCCGGTTCGAGCCGCCGCGGATCCTCCAGCGTGAAATACCGCCCGAGCATCGCCCGCGCCTGCTCCAGCCACCCGTCCCGCTCGCCGTCGTCGGCGAACAGCGCGCCATACTCCGGCTCCTCGGCCAGCAGCCGCCGCCACTGCGGTTCCAGCAACTCCTGCGCCGCCACGACCGTCCGCCCCTCGGCGGGCAGGTCGTACAGCCGCTCCAGCACGGCGTGCACCAGCGTCCCCCGCACGGCCGCCGCCGACGGCTTCTCCGGCAGCTGATCTATCACCCTGAACCTGTAAAGCAGCGGGCATGTCATGAAATCGCCGGCACGAGAGGGGGAAAGCGCCCCGATGATCGCGCGCTCCTCGGTCAGGGTCATGGCCAGACTGTAGGCCACTACACCGACAGAATCCGCCGACCGCACCGCCGACGCGGCCGTCGCGCGGGCGGCCGGGTGATGATGTTCGAGTCGCGGGCTTGATTTGGCGGCTTCGGGCCGGATGTTCTGGTGGCGGTCATGATTCAGGGGCGTCGCATCTCGGCTGGCGGCGCGTAGGATCGACGCCAAGGAAGGGGAATACCACCACTGTCAACGACCCTCTCCTGAAGGAGAGGGCTTGAGGTGCAGCGATGCGCCTTGAAGCCCCGCGTTGACCAGCCCAAGTCGATCATCTTGAAGGAGGTGCATTCGATTGACTACGTTTCACGTAAGTGAGCAGACCCACCGGCAGGTGCTTCCTCAGCCTGCCGCTCTGGAATCCGCTAGAGCAGACAACCCCGAGGGTGGGGACGAAACGGCTTACGGGCTCCCGGCATTGCCGGGCACTGGCGTGGAACATGGGCGAGGGGAGATCGGAGCTGACGGCACCCGTCTGCTCCGGCGTCACCCCGAGGGTGCTTCCGCGCCCGAGGGAGCGAACCGTGAGGTTCACCCGGTCGTGTTCGTTCTGGACAAGCACGGCCAACCGCTTGACCCGTGCCACCCGGCCCGCGCCCGCCGCTTGCTGGCGTCCGGTCGGGCCGTGATTCACCGGCATACCCCGTTCGTCCTCCGGCTGCGCGACCGCGCCGCCGCCGACTCCACACTCCAGGGCGTTGAGGTCGGCATTGACCCCGGCTCCAAGCACACCGGCCTCGCCGTGTTCACCGAGCGCGGCGGGAGTCGTACCGGCATGTACTCGCTCCAACTTGATCATCGGGGCGGGCAGATCCGCGACAAGCTCACCTCGCGGGCCGCGCTGCGCCGGGTTCGCCGTTCCCGCGACCTACGCTACCGCGCGCCCCGGTTCTCCAACCGCACCAAGCCGAAGGGGTGGCTCGCGCCGTCTCTGCGTCACCGCGTGGACGGCACAATGTCCTGGGTGTCGCGGCTGACCCGCTGGGCACCCGTCACCGCCGTCCATGAGAGCGGGTCTCCTTCGACACCCACACCCTCGCGGCGGGCAAGTCACTGGAAGGAGTGGAGTATCAGCAGGGCACCCTGGCCGGATACGAGGTCCGGGAGTATCTGCTGGCCAAGTGGGGGCGTACGTGCGCGTACTGCGGTAGGACGGGTGTGCCGTTGAACATCGATCACATCCATCCGCGCAGCCGGGGCGGCTCGGACCGGGTCAGCAACCTCGTCCTGGCGTGCATCCCCTGCAACCAAAGTAAGAATGCGACGCCGATCGAGGAGTTCCTCAAGGCCAAGCCTGCGCTCCTGGCGAAGATTCTCCGGCAGGCGAAGGCGCCGTTGCGGGATGCGGCGGCCGTCAACGCGACCAGGTGGGCATTGTGGCGGGCGCTGACCGCCACCAGTCTGCCCGTGACCACCAGCTCGGGCGGTCGTACGAAATGGAACCGGTCCCGCACCAGTGCGGCGAAGTCGCACACCTTGGACGCGCTGCACGTCGGTCGCCTCGACGCGGTAACCGGCTGGCCGTCCATCGTCTTGGTGGCGAAGGCGACCGGGCGTGGCACCTATTGCCGGACCCGGACCGACAAGTACGGGTTCCCCCGGCTGCAGCTGCCCCGAATCAAGACCGTGCGCGGCTTCCAGACCGGAGACCTGGTCCGGGCGAACGTCCCGACAGGCACGAAGGCTGGGGTTCACACCGGTCGTGTCGCGATCCGCACCACCGGAAGCTTCAACATCACAACCCGGCACGGCACCGTGCAGGGCATCGGCCACCGCCATGTACGTCTGCTCCAGAGAGCGGACGGCTACGGCTACGCAACCCATTCAGAAACGCGGGTCCGTGTCGCGTTTCCTCCCCCGCCTGAAGGCGGGGGTATCCACTCTGGAGGCCCTTGATGAGCACACCATCTCCGGGGCTGCGCATGGGGCGGCCGTTCGGCATCCCGGTGTACGTGTCGCCGACGTGGCTGATCGTCGCCGCGTTCATCACGATCAGCTTCAAGCCGCAGGTGGGTGATCGGCTGCCGGAGTTCTCCGACCTCGCGCAGTATGGCATCGCGCTGATGTTCGCCGTGCTGCTTTATGTGTCGGTGCTGCTGCACGAACTCGCGCACTGCGTGGTCGCCAAGGCTTACGGCCTGCCGGTCAAACGGATCACGCTCTACCTGCTGGGCGGCGTCTCCGAGATCGAGAAGGAGCCGGACACCCCCGGCAAGGAGTTCCTCGTCTCGTTCGCGGGGCCGATGGCCTCGCTTGGCCTGGCCGGGGTGTTCTTCCTGGCCGACCGCGTGATGGACGGCAACTCGGTGGCCGGCGTCCTGGTCTTCATGCTGTGGTTTTCGAACCTGATCGTCGGCATCTTCAACCTGCTGCCCGGCCTGCCCCTGGACGGCGGCAGGATGCTCCGCGCGGGCGTCTGGAAGGCCACCAGCAGCCCCAACTCCGGCACGGTCGCCGCCGCCTGGGTGGGCCGCGTGCTGGCCGTGGCGCTGGTGCTGTCCCAGCTGATCCTGCCCCTGATGGCCGGGCAGGAGCCGGACTTCACCACGGTGCTCTGGTCAATGGTGCTGGCCTCCTTCATCTGGATCGGAGCCTCCCAGTCGCTGCGCGTGGCCAAGGTGCGCTCCCGGCTGCCCCAGGTCCGGGCCAGAACCCTGGCCCGCCGCGCGCTCCCGGTCACCGCTGAGGTCCCCCTGGCGGAGGCCCTGCGCCGCGCGCGCGAGACCGGCGCCGGCGCGATCGTGGTGGTCGACCACGAGGGACGGCCGACCGCGATCGTGAACGAGGCCGCCGTCAACGCCACCCCCGAGCAGCGCCGCCCGTGGGTCACCGCGGGCGCTGTCGCGCGTAGCCTGGAACCGGCGTTAGTGTTGGGCGCCGACCTGGAGGGCGAACCGCTCATCGACGCCATGCGCGGCAACCCGGCGGGGGAGTACCTGCTGGTCGAGCGCGGCGGCGAGATCTACGGCGTCCTCGTCACCGCCGACGTCAACAAGGTCTTCACCGGGGTATGAACTCCGGCGCGACAACAGGGGCCTCACCGAGGCACGCGCTTTGGGCGCGCCAACGAGTGGAGGCGGGAGCGGACGCGGGTTGGTCTGGTCCCGAGCTTCGCCGGGGCATGAGCTTGGGGCGCGCCGAAGAGCGTTTTGCTGAGGGTATGAGCTCGTGGCGTCACAAGCAGGGCTTCAGCGAGGGGTTTGGAGCTTCGGGCGCGACGCCAAAGGCTTTGCCTCGGATACGAGCTTCGGGCGTGACGACAAAGGCTTCACCGAGGTACGCGCTTTGGGCGTGCCAACAGGTGGAGGCGGGAGCGGACGCGAGTTGGTCCGATCCCGAGTTTCGCCGGGGCACGGGCTTGGGGCGCGCCGAAGATCGTTTCACCCAGCAGGGTATGAGCTCGTGGCGTCACAACCAGGGCTTGAGCGGGGGGTATGGAGTTCCGGGTGCGACGCCAAAGGCTTTGCCTCGGGTACGAGTTTCGGGCGCGACCGCAAGGGGCGTCACCGGGGTGCGGGCTCGTGGCGCGATATGGGCTCGTTGTGGATGCGGACGCGAGGTGACCGGTAGGTGACGCGGGCTGGCGTGGTGATGGGTGTGGTGGCATGCCGAACCCATTTGTCCCACTCGTCTTACTGGCGTTCCGCCACTAGTGTTCTGGTCAGCTGATCAGGAGTGTTCTATTTGCCACGTTTGAGGACTCGTCGACGCGGCGTGATGTCGGCGCCGCCGGACAGGTGGCGCGTGCGGGGAGGGAGAGGTCTGTGACGGATCAGGGCGCGGGGGTTGTCCGTCCGCTTCCGGGTGAAGGCGTGGTGGCCCACTTCAATGGGTTGCTGCTGGTCTGCGGTCCCGCGGGCCCGGTGGTGGAGGAGTTGCTCGACGCGCTGCGGGAGACTGCGGGCACGGGGGGTGACGGGCGGGTGCTGGCCCGCCGGGTGGCCCAGGTGCTGGCCCGTTCCATGAACGGCGATCCGATCGCCTGCGCGGTGGCCGGTTCCGCCGGTGGCGGGGTGGCGGTCCTGGTGTGCGGGGCGGCCATGGCGTCCGTGCTCGGCGGTCCGGACGGCGACGTGATGTTGTCGGGCCAGGATTCGCTGACGTGGACCGATCGGCTGGTCAACGGGCCGGTGACCAAGGTGGAGCTCCGCCTGCCGGGTTCTGGGGCGTCGAGCCCGTATGCGCGCTTGGACGGTGGCGTGGTGGCGGGCGCGGGGGTGGAGATCGACTTCACTTCGCCGGGTCACACCGTGCATCGGCCGGTGCCGCCTGGTCCTGGTCCTGGTCATCCGTACCCGCCGCAGCCCTCGCAGTCCGGACCGGCCCAGTCGATCCTGCCGCATGAGCCGATCGCGCCCCGCGAGCCCGTCGTGCCCCCGTATGGGGGGCCGCCGATGCCGCCGCCGATGCCTCCGGGGCCGCCGCCCATGCCTCCCGGTCCGCCGCCGATGCCGCCGAGCCCGCCCCCGATGCCGCCGGGTCCGCCCGGGCAGCCCGGTCCGCTTGGGCATCCGTCCGGGCCGCAGCCGCATCCCCTGCCGCCACCTCCGCCGATGCCGCAGCCGATGCCCCAGGGCAATCCGCCGATGCCGCCGCCCATGCCGACCGGTCCGCAGCCCTCCCCCATGGAGGAGCCGATGCCGGTGGCGACCCGGGACGAGAGTCACCGGCAGGCCAACGGGCACCAGGCCGGGTCGGTCACCCGGACCGGGGACGTGAGCGAGAGCACCCAGCTGGACGCCACGCCGGACCGTGAGGCCGGGCCGATGGTGCACGGGGTGGATTGCAAGAACGATCACTTCAACGATCCGCGGGTGCCGTACTGCGCGGTGTGCGGGGTGCCTTTGGTGCAGAGCACGCTGGTGCCGTACAAGGGGACCAGGCCCGCGCTCGGGGTGTTGCTGCTTGATGACGGGCTCGCGTTGCGGCTGGACTCCGACTACATTCTCGGCCGGGATCCGGAACGCGCGTCCGAGGTTCAGGCGGGACAGGCTCGCCCGGCCAGGGTCACCAGCCCCGACGGCTCCGTCTCCCGCCGCCACCTCCGCGTGGCCCTGGAGGGCTGGGACGTCACCCTGGTCGACCTCGGCTCCGTCAACGGCACCCAAATCCAACCCCCGGGCGACCCCAACTACTACGACATCCCCCCCAACGAGCCGGTCCCCATCGTCCCCGGCACCACCGTCCGCATCGGTGTGTCCAGAACGATGCGTTTCGAGGGCCACCGAGAAGCCTGAGTGGTACGTGGGGATTGCCTGGCCTGGTTCTCCCCACCCACCAAGCCCTTTCGTTTCCCTCGGGCTCCGCCCGACCCCGTCATCGCCATGGTCGCTCGAATGAAGCGGTGGCTTGATCCACGTGGCTTTCCCACCCACCCAC
>NZ_JBDPLV010000077.1:0-48675 GCF_039871605.1 Acrocarpospora sp. B8E8
CACGAGGGCCGGATCCTCGTGAACGGCACCCTGGCCGAGCTCAAGCAGCTGCTCCCGCCCGCCAAGGTCGAATACGTCGAGAAGCAGCCGACCCTCGAGGACGTCTTCTTCGCGCTCGTCGGTGCCGCCGGCAAGGACCGCAACGCCGGCACGGACGCGTAAGGAACAACGATGACCAAGCATTTCTTCGGCGACACCGCCGCCCTGCTGGGACGATCCCTGCGCCACATCACGCGCAGCCTGGACACCATCATCACGACCACGATCATGCCGATCGCCTTCATGCTGCTGTTCGTCTACGTGTTCGGCGGGGCGATCAACTCAGGGTCGGATTCGTATGTGAACTACCTGCTGCCCGGCATTCTGATCATCACGATCGCCTCGGGCATCTCCTACACCGCATTCCGGCTCTTCACGGACATGCAGGGCGGCATCTTCGAACGATTCCAGTCCATGCCGATCGCCCGCTCGTCCGTGCTGTGGGCGCACGTGCTGACCTCGCTGATCGCCAATGTGATCTCGCTCGTGGTCGTCGTGCTCGTCGCCCTGCTCATGGGCTTCCGCTCGGCGGCGGGAGTGCCGGCGTGGCTCGCGGTCGCCGGCATCCTGATCCTGTTCACCCTGGCCTTGACGTGGATCGCTGTCATCCCCGGTCTCACCGCGAAGTCCGTTGACGGCGCGAGCGCGTTCTCCTACCCGCTCATCTTTCTGCCGTTCCTCAGCTCGGCCTTCGTCCCCACCGACACCATGCCCGGCCCGCTGCGCGCCTTCGCCGAGCACCAGCCGGTGACCTCCATCGTCAACACCATCCGCGACCTGTACACTCAGCAGCCGGTCAGCACCGACATCTGGATCGCCCTGGCCTGGTGTGTCGGCATCCTCATCGTCGCGTACTTCTTCGCCATGAACACGTACCGCCGCAAGATCTCCTGATTGCGGCTTGTTGAGCCTGGCCGCCTGGGTGATCTGACGCTTGAGATTCACGCGGCGGGCAACGCCGGGCGGATCCTCAAACACTGCGCAGGACCGACACCACGATGCCCAGCACCACGGCGCCGTCACCGTCGATGACGTCGTAGGCGGGATTGCGCGGTTCGAGAACGACATGCCCGCCGCGTCGGCGGTACACCTTGACGGTCGCCTCCCCGTCGATCATCGCGGCGACGATCTGACCCGAGTGCGCCTCGGGCTGCTGCCGGACCACGACGATGTCGCCGTCGCAGATCGCCGCGTCGATCATCGAATCGCCCCGCACCCGCAGCCCGAAGACGGTGCCCCGGCCGGTGAGGTCGCGGGGCAGGGTCAGCGTGTCGTCCTCGTACTGCTCGGCCGGGATGGGAGTGCCCGCGGCGATGTCGCCGACCACGGGCACGCTCACCAGGTCGACGGCAGGTTGCGGCGCCGAGGCGCGCAGGAACAACCGCACGTCGATCGGTCTGGTCATAGCCGTACCCCGGCGGAGGAAGCCCTGCTCTTCCAGGCTCTTGAGGTGTTTCGACACCGACGAGGGCGAGCGCAGCCCAACCGCGTGGCCGATCTCACGGGTGCTCGGCGGGTATCCGTACCTGACCACCCAGTCCCGGATCGTGGCCAGGATCCGCTGCTGGCGCTGCGACAGGACCGAGGAATCCAGGTATTCGAACATGTCAGTATCGTCGTAGGCGGTCACCTGCGACATGCTAAGGTCCAGCGCTTACCGCAGCGCCATCGGCCGAGGAAACCATCCGTATCATTGTTCATCCTTGGGTTGTCCGGGCTGGGCGCCGCGCACCTGTTCCGGCTACGACGCGGCGCGGGATGTGGACGAGGGACTCCGCGGATCGACCATACGAAAATCGACCGCGTGAGGATCGGCAGGCCGATGAGCGCGGGCAGCAACCACTACGCATATGGTTGGCGGCCGGGCAACGCCGGTATAGCGTTGCTACCTATGAGGGCCGAAGCCTTGAAGGGCCACCTGGACGCGCTGCTGCTGGCCGCCCTGGAAGAAGGCCCCCGGCACGGCTACGCCGTCAAGGAAACGTTGCGCGAGACCACCGCCGGAAGGCTGGATCTGCCCACCGGCACCATCTACCCGGCCCTGCACCGGCTGGAGCAGGCCGGCCTGATCAGCGGCACCTGGTCGGTGGTGGCCGGACGACGCCGCCGCACCTACCAGCTCACCCAGCACGGCCAGACGGCCCTGGCCGACGCGCGCCAGAGCTGGCGCGAGTTCGCCGAGGGCATCTCCTCGGCCCTGCGGAGCACGCCGTGGCCGGCCACGACCTGATCGAGAGCCAACTCCGCGTGTTGGCCCGGCGGCTGCCTGCCCCCATCGTCGAGGAACTGGCCGACGGCCTGACCGAGACTTATCAGGCCCAGCTGGAGCGGCTCGGCGACCCGCACGCCGCAGCCCGGGCCGCAGTGGCGGAGTTCGGCGACGCCGACACCATCAGCGCCGCCTTCGTCCGCGACGCACCCGTCCGCGCCGCCGCCCGGGTGCTGCTGGCCACCGGCCCTGTGGTCGGCACTGTGTGGGCGAGCGCGCTGGTGAGTGCGCAGGTGTGGACCTGGCGGGTGCCGACGGCCGTCCCGTTGAGCGTGGGCGCGGCGCTGGTGATGGTCGTGGCAGCGCTCGCGCTGGCGCAAGCGGTCTCCCACCACTACAAGGCGGTACGGCTGGCCGCCGCGAGCGGCGCCTGCGGACTGGTGCTGGTCGACCTGGCCGCGCTGGCCACTGCCAGGACCATGGCCTTGCCGACAATCCTGATCGTCTGCGCTTTGACAGTCAGCCTCGCCCGCATCGTCATGGTCACCCAAATGCTGATCAGAATCCGCTGATCACAGCGTTCACCCAGGCTTTCGCCGACTGCCGGTCAGAAAGTACCGGCGGATCTCCGTCCGCCGCGGCACGACACCCCGTGTCGGACCCGCGCCGGAAGATGACCACCTTCCCTCCGTCGCGGGCCGACACCCGCAGGTCGCGCAGGGGGACCGTCAGACTTCTTCGACGCTGCTCGGCTCGCGCCGGGACAGATCGATACCGAGCTCCTCCGCGGCGCGGAAGACGTCCTCGTCGGTGTCGCGCATCTCGATGGACATGCCGTCGCTGGAGAGCACCTCGACGTTCAGGCACAGCGACTGCATTTCCTTGATGAGGACCTTGAAGGACTCCGGGATGCCCGGCTCGGGGATGTTCTCGCCCTTGACGATGGCCTCGTAGACCTTCACGCGGCCCAGCACGTCGTCGGACTTGATGGTGAGCAGTTCCTGCAGCGCGTAGGCGGCACCGTAAGCCTCCAGCGCCCACACCTCCATCTCGCCGAATCGCTGCCCGCCGAACTGCGCCTTACCACCCAGCGGCTGCTGGGTGATCATCGAGTACGGCCCGGTCGAGCGGGCGTGGATCTTGTCGTCGACCAGGTGGAGCAGCTTGAGGATGTAGATGTAACCGACCGAGACCGGATAGGGGAACGGCTCGCCGGAGCGGCCGTCGAACAGCTGGGCCTTGCCGCTCTGCTGCACCATCCGGTCACCGTCGCGGTTGGGGAGGGTGTTGTCGAGCAGGCCGACGATCTCCTCCTCGTGGGCGCCGTCGAAGACCGGGGTGGCCATGTTGGTGCGCGGGGCGACCTTCTCGAAGCCCTTGTCACGCAGCCGCTCGGCCCAGGCCTCCTGGATGCCGGAGATGTCCCAGCCGCGCGCGGCGATCCACCCCAGGTGGGTTTCCAGGACCTGGCCGACGTTCATCCGGCCGGGCACGCCCAGCGGGTTGAGGATGATGTCGACCGGCGTGCCGTCCTCCAGGAACGGCATGTCCTCGACGGGGAGGATCTTGGAGATGACGCCCTTGTTGCCGTGCCGGCCCGCCAGCTTGTCGCCGTCGGTGATCTTACGCTTCTGGGCCACGTAGACGCGGACCAGCTCGTTGACGCCCGGAGGCAGCTCGTCGCCCTCCTCGCGGGAGAAGACGCGGACGCCGATGACCTTGCCCTGGTTACCGTGTGGCACCTTCAGCGAGGTGTCGCGGACCTCACGCGCCTTCTCCCCGAAGATCGCGCGCAGCAGCCGCTCCTCGGGGGTCAGCTCGGTCTCGCCCTTCGGGGTCACCTTGCCGACCAGGATGTCACCGTTGACGACATCGGCCCCGATCCGGATGATGCCGCGCTCGTCCAGGTCGGCCAGGACCTCCTCGGAGACGTTCGGGATGTCCCGGGTGATCTCCTCGGGGCCCAGCTTGGTGTCGCGGGCGTCGACCTCGTGCTCCTCGATGTGGATCGAGGACAGGACGTCGTCCTGCACCAGCCGCTGGGAGAGGATGATCGCGTCCTCGTAGTTGTGGCCCTCCCACGGCATGAACGCCACGAGCAGGTTCTTGCCGAGCGCCATCTCACCGGTGTCGGTGCACGGCCCGTCGGCGATGACCTGGTTGACCTCGACCCGGTCGCCCTCGACCACGATCGGCTTCTGGTTGAAGGAGGTGCCCTGGTTGGAGCGCTTGAACTTGGCGATCCGGTACGTCGTACGCGTGCCGTCGTCGTTCATGACGGTGATGTAGTCGGCGGAAACCTCCTCGACCACACCGGCCTTCTCCGCGCTGACGACGTCGCCCGCGTCGGTCGCGGCACGGTACTCCATGCCGGTGCCGACCAGCGGGGCCTCGCTCCTGAGCAGGGGCACCGACTGACGCTGCATGTTGGAGCCCATGAGCGCGCGGTTGGCGTCGTCGTGCTCCAGGAACGGGATCATGGCGGTCGCCACCGACACCATCTGGCGCGGCGACACGTCGATGTAGTCGACCTCCTCGGCCCGGGCGAGCTCGGTCTCACCGCCCTTGGTGCGGACCAGGACGCGGGCGTCGGCGAACGAGCCGTCGGCGTTGAGCACGGTGTTGGCCTGCGCCTTGACGTAGCGGTCTTCCTCGTCGGCGGTGAGGTAGTCGACCTGTTCGGTCACCTTGCCGTCGACGACCTTGCGGTACGGCGTCTCGACGAAGCCGAAGGCGTTGATCCGGCCGTAGGAGGCCAGCGAGCCGATCAGGCCGATGTTCGGGCCTTCCGGCGTCTCGATCGGGCACATCCGGCCGTAGTGGGACGGGTGCACGTCACGGACCTCGAAGCCCGCCCGCTCCCGGGACAGACCGCCGGGACCCAGCGCGTTCAGACGCCGCTTGTGGGTCAGGCCGGCCAGCGGGTTGGTCTGGTCCATGAACTGCGAAAGCTGCGAGGTGCCGAAGAACTCCTTGATCGACGCCACCACCGGGCGGATGTTGATCAGGGTCTGCGGCGTGATCGCCTCGACGTCCTGGGTGGTCATGCGCTCCCGGACGACGCGCTCCATCCGGGCCAGGCCCAGCCGGACCTGGTTCTGGATGAGCTCGCCGACGCTGCGCAGGCGGCGGTTGCCGAAGTGGTCGATGTCGTCGACCTCGACGATCACCTCGCCGTTGGCGCCCGGCATCGACTCCTCGCCCGCGTGAAGGCGGACGATGTACTCGATGGTGGAGACGATGTCCTCGTCGGTGAGGGTGCCCTGAGTGATCTCAGAGCCCACCCCGAGCTTCTTATTGATCTTGTATCGGCCGACCTTGGCCAGGTCGTACCGCTTGGGGTTGAAGTAGAGGTTCTCCAGCAGGGTCTGCGCCGACTCCTTGGTCGGCGGCTCACCCGGCCGCAGTTTGCGGTAGATGTCGAGCAGTGCGTCGTCCTGGCCGGAGGTGTGGTCCTTCTCCAGGGTGGCGCGCATCGACTCGTACTGGCCGAAGCGCTCGAGGATCTTCTCGTTGGTCCATCCCAGTGCCTTGAGAAGCACGGTGACGGCCTGCTTGCGCTTGCGGTCGATGCGGACGCCGACGCTGTCGCGCTTGTCGATCTCGAACTCGAGCCAGGCACCCCTGGAGGGGATGACCCGGCAGCCGTACAGGTCCTTGTCGGAGGTCTTGTCGATACTGCGGTCGAAGTAGACACCGGGTGAACGGACCAGCTGCGAGACCACGACACGCTCGGTGCCGTTGATGACGAACGTGCCCTTGCCGGTCATGAGCGGGAAGTCGCCCATGAACACGGTCTGGCTCTTGATCTCACCGGTGGTGTTGTTGATGAACTCCGCGGTCACGAACATGGGCGCGGAGAAGGTCATGTCCTTGTCCTTGCACTCGTCGACCGAGTACTTGGGCGGCTCGAACCGGTGATCCCGGAACGACAAGGACATGGTTCCCGAGAAGTCCTCGATAGGACTGATCTCTTCGAAGATCTCTTCGAGGCCCGACTGGGTCGGGACGTCCTTGCGCCCGGCCTGACGAGCCGCCTCGACCCGAGCCTTCCACTTCTCGTTACCGAGCAGCCAATCGAAAGACTCGGTCTGCAGGGCAAGAAGGTCAGGAACTTCGAGAGGCTCCTGGATGCGCGCGAAAGAGACGCGACGGGGACCAGCGGGTACGGCGGAAGCGTTGCGCGAGGCTGTCAACAGATGTCCTTCCGGAAGGCACGGATGGAATCGAACTGCGCGCACGCCAAAACGCCCCGACAAAATCCAGGGCGTCGAAAGGCAGCACGAGGGAGCAGCATAACGCAAACTGACACGTATGTCCACATATACTATAAGCGTCAACCTCGGTGCCGCCTTCAGCTTCCCACAGCCGGGTGGACTCGTCAACTCTTACGGTCGCGCGTTGACTTGTGCCGGAAACTGCTTCTTGCGTTCAAGCGCTTGAGGTGTGCCAGGCTGCCCGCGTGACAGCCTTCACCATCCAAGAGGTGGCACGGCGCAGCGGATTGAGCGAACCGACGCTGCGCTATTACGAGCAGGTCGGGCTGGTCGGCCCGATCGACCGCGACGAGAACAGCGGGCATCGCCGTTACCGCGCCGAGGACCTCCACACGCTCGAGTCGCTGGCCTGTCTTCGCGCGACCGGCGTGAGCATCGAGGACATGCGCACCTACCAGGCCAACCGCACACGCGGGCAGGCGGCGGCCGAGCAGCGCGATCTGCTGCTGCGCCATGCGGAGCGCATCGAGGCCGAGATCGTCGCCCAGCACGCGCGACTGGGCTACCTGCGCGAGAAGGCGGCGCTGTGGGAGGCCCGCGACCGCGGTGACACCGCCGCGGAGGCCGAGGCGATGCGGCGTTCCATGGACGCGGCCGTTCGCTTGAGGGTGCTGCGATGAGCCCGGTCCTGGTCACCGGTGGGTCCGGTTACGTGGGCACGCAGCTGATCGCCGCGCTGCTGCGGGCCGGGCGCCCGGTGCGCGCCACGGTGCGCTCGACGGTCCATGAGGCCGAACTGCGCGCGGCGGCGCGCCGCGGCGGCGCCGACGACGCCGGCTTGCAGATCGTCGCCGCGGACCTGATGGCCGACGACGGTTGGCCCGCCGCGGTGGCCGGCTGCGAGGAGGTCCATCACGTCGCCTCGCCCATCCCGTACGTCCAGCCCGAGGACCCCGACGAATTGATTGTCCCCGCCCGCGAGGGCGCGCTGCGGGTCCTGCGTGCCGCGCGCGACGCGGGTGCCCGGCGTGTCGTGCTGACCTCGTCGTTCGCGGCGATCGGCTACACGCCCAAGCCGGGCGCGGAGTTCACCGAAGACGACTGGACCGATCCCGACACGCCGGGCTTGGCGCCCTACCCGCGCTCCAAGACGATCGCCGAGCGTGCCGCGTGGGACCTGATGGAGCGCGACGGCGGTGACACCGAACTGGTCGTGGTCAACCCGACGGCGATCTTCGGGCCGACCCTGACGACCCAGGTCCGCTCCACGATGCTGCTGGTCAAGGCGATGCTCGACGGGACGATGAGCGTCGCTCCTCGGGCCCGTTTCGGTGTCGCCGACGTACGCGACGTGGCTGACCTGCACATCCGCGCGATGGCCGCGCCGGAGGCCGCGGGCAAGCGCTTCCTGGCACTCGCCGACGGCCCCGCGATGAGCTTTGTCGAGGTGGCCGACATCCTGCGCCGGCGGCTCGGCCCGCTGGCCGCACGCGTGCCTACGCAGGAGGCGCCGGGGGACGATCCGCCGCGGCCGATCATCCACAACGACCGGGCCCGCGAGGAGCTCGGCTGGCGTCCGCGCGCCGCCGAGACGACGATCGTGGAGTCAGCCGAGAGCCTGCGCGACCTCGGCCTCCTGGCGGGTTGAGTACTACTCGCGCTTGCTGAACACCGTCTCGGGGCGCTCCTCCTTCACCCCGTCCACGATGATGTCGACGAACTCGTTGTAGAAGGCGACGTGGTCCTTGATCGGCGCCGCGGCCGGGATCGGGTCGTGGTAGGCCCACGCCACGTCGGCGGGCACGCCCTCGACGGGTTCGCGCAGCGACCAGTAGGACGCCTCCCCCTTGTACGGGCAGCGCGTGCTGCTGTCGGTCGGCTCCAGCAGCGAGAAGTCCACGTCGCCGGGCGGCACGTAGTAGCGCGTCGGCAGCCCGGTCTCGTACAGCAGCACCGGGGCGCGCGTGTCGGCGACCACCCGGCCGCCGATCTCGACCCGGACGTGCCGGGAACTGGGAATCGGGTCCACCCGCTTGTACGGATCGCGTGGGTGCACGAAGATCTCCTCCTCTTCCTCGTACCAGTGGTCCAGGACCGGCGCCGCGTGCCGGAACCAGGCGATCGACAGGTGGCCGGGCAACCGCGGGTGCACGAACGCCGCGTCCGGCAGCGTCTCCCCGTCGACGGTCAGGTCGAAGTGGTCGGGCCGGTCCTTGGCGGGCGTGAGCAGGTCGGTGCGCACGTCCTCGATCGGGAAGGCGTAGCGAGGGACCGGGAAATCGGGCTCCCACACCAGCAGCGGCGCCTTACTGTCGACGACCGTGGTGCCGCCCTTGACGCCGCGCACCCAGCGGCGGCTCGGTTCCCAGTTGAACGTCCCGTCGTAAGGCATCTCAGACCTCCGCGAGTTCCGCCACGTAAGCTCGTGTAGTAGGGGCAGCCGCCGACCGGGAACGTCGCCACGGAGACGCCGAGGACCTTGGCGTACAGGGCGAGGACCTGCTCGGCGACGCCGACCGAGGCGTCGTGGTAGGCGCGGGCCACCGCACGCAGGCCCTCGGGCCACACGTTCGGGTGCTTGTACAGCGTGGCGTGCTCCGCGGCGAGGCCCGCCGCGCGTGCCTCCTCCGGGTTGTCGAACTGGCCGATGTTGAAGCGCTCCAGCTCCAGGCGGCCGAAGTCGTCGGGCCACTGCCGCCAGCCGCGGAACGGGTGCCCGGTGGGGCTGGCCAGCTTGGCCTTCTCCGCGCGCGGCAGGTCGAGCACGGCGCCGATCCGGTCGTGGAAGTCGTCGATCAGCTCCGGCGCGACGCCGTGGTTCACCACCTGGATGATGCCGACCCGCTCGGCTGTCTCAAGCACGGAGTCGAGCAGGGCCGGCGGGGCGTCGTCGCTGAGGGCGAGCTGGAGGTCGACGACGGGAATCTGGACGGTCACGGGGTTCCTCCGAGGGTCGTGTGCGGATCGGTGGTCACGTGGGCATCGGGCACGCGGCAGGTGAACTCCTCGACGGCGGTGTCGTCGAGGCGGGGCCCGCGCACCAGGACGACGGGGGCTCGCACGGCGGTCAGCGGGGACCACAGGGTCTCGTCGTCGAGGACGGGCGCGGCCGGCAGCTGGTGCCGCCATGCCCACCGGCCGTCGGCCTCCTGGATCAGTTCGGTGCGCGCGTCGTCGGCCGCGCCGGGACGGTGCTCCGCGAGCCACGCGCGTGCCTCCTCCGGCGAGGAGTGCGCCTGGTAGGCGGGGAACGGGCCGAGCGTCCCGGGCAGCGTGTCGACGAGGACCAGCCGCTCGATCAGCTCTTGGGTGGCGGATGGACAGGGCGATCGCGGTCAGCGCGCCGAGCCCGGCGCCGGCGACGACCTTCCGGCCGGGCGCGAACGAGCGGATCGCCTCGGCGACCGGACCGGCCAGCCGGCGCGGCGCGTACACGCCGTTCTCGCGCCGGTCGGACCGGCCGTGGCCGGGCAGATCGATGGCCAGCGCGGGCCGGTCCAGGGCCAGCAGCAGCCGGTCCCACTGCCGCGCGCTGCGCCCGGCCTCGTGCAGCAGCACCAGGCCGGACGACGGCACTCCCCAGGTCAAGCCGCTCACGTGACCGCCCGCGACGGTGCTCACCCAGCGCCGTTGGACGTGGCCGGGTCGCGCCGTCCGACCTCGGTTGGCAGCTCGGCGCCGTCCAGGGTGATGGCGCCGCCGCCGCGGCGGCCCAGGCCGGCGATGGCGCGGCCCAGCGTCGTCTTGCCGCTGCCCGACTCCCCCACCAGCCCGTACGTCCGGCCCGGCGCGACCGAGAACGACACGTCGTGAACGACCGCCACGCCCTGGTAGGTGAACAGCAGCTCCACCGACACCAGCCCGCCGAGCAGGAACTGCAACTGCACGCCCAGCGCGCTCGCCGCCGGCACCGTGGAGTTGCGCAGCACGTGCCGCCGCACCACCTGCCGCCGCGTCAGCCCCCGCAGCTCGGCCGCTCGCGCGTACGGGCTCTCCACCGATGCGACCGTGCCGGCGCGGACGTGCCGGGCCACGTAGCCGGTGCACAGCAGCACCAGCGACAGCGCCGGCAACGCCAGGTGCCACAGCACGATCAGCGGCCCCGACCCCTCGGGAGCCTGCGCGCCCGAGGGGAACCAGCGCAGCTTCACCGCGAACACCACCAGCAGGATCACCCCGGTGACGAACTCGGGCACCGCGCCGAAGGCCAGCCCGCCGACGCTGATCGCCCGGTCGGTGGCCCGGTCGTGCCGTACCCCCGCCCACAACCCCAGGCCCACCGCGACCGGGGCAAGCAGCGCGAACGCGACGCCGGCCAGGAGCAGCGAGTGCCCCAGGCGGTCCAGCACCAGGTCGTGGACCGGCACGCCGAGCGTGTACGACTCGCCCCAGTCGCCGGTGAGGAAGCCGCCCAGCCAGTCGGTGTAGCGCTGGATCCACGGCCGGTCCAGGCCGAGCTGTTCCCGCAGCGCCGTCACCGACGCCTGGCTCGCCTCGCGGCCCAGGATGGTGCGCGCCACGTCGCCGGGCACCAGCTCGGTGGCGGCGAACACCAGCAGCGACACGCCGAGCAGCGTGAGCGGCACGGTGGCGGCGCGGCGCAGCAGGAAGCCTTTCACAGGGCCGTTACCTCGCTGAAGTCGACGTAGCTGGCCGGGTGGGCCTGGAGGCCCGCGAACTTCGTCCCGTTGTAGGCGCGCACGGTGCCCGCCCACACCGAGATGATCACCGGCACGTCCTCGTGTAACGCGTTGGCGATGATCGCCGCCTGCGCGCGCCGCTCCTCCTCGGTGGTGGCCGCGTCATACGCCCGGGCCGCCTCGTCGAGGGCCGGGTTGGCGTACTTGGAGCCGTTCCAGACGCCGTCGCTCCTGACCATCGGGATGATGAACTGGCTGGGCACCGCGCGGCCCGCCCAGCCGACCAGGTTGGCGGCGGTGAACAGCCACGGCGTGTCCTTCTCCTGGTCGCCGCCGTAGAAGTCGGCCGACGTGCGCTGGTCCAGCTTCACCTCGATGCCCGCCTGCTTGAGCTGGTTCTGCACGGTGAGCGCGAAGTCCTTGCCGGGCGGGTCGAAGGTCAGGTCGAAGCTGAGCTTCTGCCCGCCGAGCAGGTCGGTGACCTTGGCCGGGTCCTTGGCCCGCTGCGGGATGCCGGTCGGCGCGGCCGGGAAGAGGGCGGCGAACAGGTGGTCGTTGCCGAGCGCGCCGACGCCGTCGTAGATCGTGGTGTTCACGCCCGGCCGGTCCAGCGCGTACGCCACGGCCTGCCGGTTCTCCTTGCGGTCGAACGGCGGCTGGTCGGTGCGCAGCGTGAACGCGGTCAGGCCGGTGCCCGGCACCTGGTCCACCACGATGTCGCCGGCCCCCTTGAGCGGCCCGACGAGCTGCGGCCGGCTCAGGATCTGCGCGTCGATCTCACCGCTCTGCAACGCCAGCAGGTCGGCCTGGTCGTCGGCGTAGAACTTGATCTCCACGCCGTCCAGGTACGGCTTGCCCTCCTGCCAGTACGCCGGGTTGCGGGCGAACACGGCGCCCGTCGACACGTCGTACTTCGTCAGCGTGAAGGGCCCGGTGCCGATGATGTCGCCGCCGCTGGTGTAGTCCTTCTTGAGGATCAGCGCGTTGTAGTTGCCGGCCGAGACCAGGTACGGGAAGTCGGAGAAGGCCCGCTCCAGCGTGAACGTCACGGTGTGCGCGTCCGGCGCGGCGACGCCGCCCGCCTTGAGCACGCCGTCGAACGCGGACAGGGCGGCGCCTAAATCTCTACCAGTAGTACATGAAATATGACACCGCCGCCACCTTCGCGGCACGCCTCAACCGGACGGTGGCTACAACGTGTTCTACTCAGAAGCCTCTGCTGATTCTCCGGCCTGAACGTGTTCCACCTGGCGGCGCGAGCGGGTCAGGATCACGCCGAACACCAGCGCGAGCCCGCCGAGGATGAGCGCCGCCAGCGGGAGGGTGCTCCTGATCAGCCGGACCTGGTCGGCGCTCGCCCGGACGGTGGCGACCTGCGCGTCCACGGTGGCCGGGGTGAACTTCGCGGTGGCGATGAAGGCGGGCATGCGCTCCACGCCGTCCGCCGTCTTCAGCACTTCGTGGCGCTGCTGCTGCTGGTCGACGGGGGCGCCGGTGGTGGGCTCCACCCAGTACGTCACCACGCCGTCGTACACCCGGTCGACCTTGACGTTGCCGGTCTCCGGCAGGTCGAACAGGGAGGCGGGCGCGTCCAGCGTGTCGATGACGGTCGGGGGGACCTTCTGCTCGAACTTGTAGACCTGGAGCCCGCCGATCGTCTCCTCGCCGACGAACACCGCGTCGTACGCCTTCTTGGTGGTCGGGTTGAAGACCTTGTACGTCTTCTTCTCCACCCCGAACGGGAACAGGTAGATCTGGCCTTCCAGCTTCACCGGCACGTTGTCGATGTTGGCGTTGCAGCAGTTCACGCCGACGCCGTTGTACTTGTTGAAGGCGCTGCGGAACTCGGAGAGGGAGATGCCCTCCTTGTTGTTGGTGATGTCGTTGACGGCGGTGAACTGGTCCCAGACGACGTGGTCGCCGGTGGCCTGGGCCACGTCGCCGCGGGTGGTGACGGTGATGTCCAGGTTTCCGGTGAGGACCTTCAGGTCGCCGATGCTGAAGTAGGTGGCGTTCTGGGCGGCCAGCTTGGTGATGCCGTACTGGTCGCCGGGGGCCTGGACCAGGCGGTCGGCCACCGGATACCTGAGCAGCGGCGCGAGGACGACGAGAAAAGCCCCGAGTGCGATGAGGGTGATTCCGAGCCCGCGGCGCATCGCTCCTCCATGACCTGAAACACGGTTCTATTTCGCGTCATGGTAGAGCTTGTTGTGACCTGCGTCACTGGGGATACTGAAAAGTAACCGAAACATGTTCTAGGGCGATTTGCGGGCGTGCACGGTCAGGATCGCGGCCGCCGACGGCCAGTGGCGAAGGAGGCGGTCGACCGGTTTGAGGGGTTTGGGGACGTCGTGGTAGCCCGCCCCTCGCACGATCAGCTCCGCGAAGCCGTACGTGAGGAGGAACTCGCGGAGCGCGGGCAGCGTGAACAGCCGCAGGTGCCCGGCCACCGAACTGCCCGGACGGCCGAACACGTGCACCATGCTGACCTCGGAGAACACCGGCTGCATGCCGAGTAGCAACATGCCTCGGTTGAACCAAGCTGCCAGGTTGGGCGTCGACAGCAGCAGATGCCCGCCCGGCCGGAGCACCCGCCGCAGCTCTATGATCGCCGCGTCCGGGTCGACCAGGTGCTCGATCACCTCTGAGAAGATCACCACATCCACCCGGCCGGAGGCGACCGGCAGCCCGGGATGGGCGGCGCCCCCGCGCACCACCGTCAGCCCCTTGCGACTGGCCGTCCGCAACGGCGCCGCCGCCCAGTCCATGCCGATCACCCGATGTCCGGGCGCGGCCTCGACCGCCATCCGGGTGATCCCGCCGTCCCCGCAGCCCACGTCGAGAATCGTCAGCGGCTCACTCGCCGCCGCTGCGATCTGCCGGAGAAACCCGACAATCCGTGCGGTCCGATCCTCGGCCGCCGACACCGGCGTCTCGGGATTCTCGTAAAAGTCACGCAACTCGGCCATATGCCTCATTCGGTATCGATGTTCCCGCGCAGGCCTTCCGGCCGGTAGAGCACGAGGCCCACCACCAAGGCGAGAGCCGCCGATCCCCCGCACACCCAGGGCGCGGGACCTCGGGCGAAGCCGAGGACGGTGATCGTGGGGCGGAGGTCGTTCGCGTGGGTGGTCGTTTCCTCGGGTGGGGTGCGGAAGTCGGCGGCGAGGGCGGTCAGGCGGGGGACCCCGTCGGCGGTTCTGATGGTCTGGTTCTGGGTTTCGCGGACGCGGAGCGGAGTTCCCGTAACCGGTTCCACCCAGTAGGTGCGGTCGACGGAGGCGTGCAGGTAGGCGGGGACGTCCTTGTAGGCGGGCAGTCTGCCACCGGGGACCGGGCCGACGCGGCGGTCGGGGATCCTCTGGTGGTAGCGGTATACGGTCAGCCCCGAAATACGCTCCGCGCCCTCGTAGCGCATGGGCTGGGTCTGCAGCGTGACCGGATCGAAGAACGGATAATCCCGGCGCCCGGCGAAATATGGCCACTTGTAGGCCAAGCCTGACTGCTCGACGTCGGTCTCCCCGACGTACGCCCCGCAGCACGTCACGACCAGCCCTGACGTCTTGTCGAACGCGACCCGGCGATCGCTGTAGGCGAGCACGATCCCGGTCGACGTCTGCACGGTCGTCGTCCCGTCCCAGACGACAAGGTCGGCGGTGGCCGCGTTCGGATCACCGCGAACGGTCGAAACGGCCTCCACGTCGAGCCCGGTCAGCACCTTCCCACTCGCCTGATCGAGACCTTCCGCCCCTACGGCGCGCAACCGGAAAACCCCGTAATAGTCCTCCGGCGCCACCGCCAGCGCCCCCAGCAGGTAGGTGGGCACGACCACCGCGAGCACCCCGAGAAACCCCGCCACCGCGAGCAGGAGGAGACCCGCCGACCGCCGCATCCGACTCCCCATCCGCAGTAGAACAGATTCTAGTTAGGAGGTAGGGTAATGCGACTTGTCACCTTCCGCCGCACCCCTGGCCAGGCGCCTGATGCACGTCGACCAGCCCACCGCGACCACCCCGGATACCCGGCTGAACGCGGTCGACGGCCTTCGCGTGCTCGCCGCCCTGGCGGTCCTGGTCTTCCACATCGCCGGCATCACCGGCCTGCAGTACGGCGACGGCCCGCTGGCCTGGCTGCTCTCCCGGGGCGAGGCCCGCGTGGCGGTCTTCTTCGCCATCTCCGGCCTGCTCCTCTACCGCCCCTGGGTCAACCACCTCCTGACCGCCGCGGAACCCCCCGGCACCCGGGTCTACCTGACCCGCCGGATCCTGCGCATCTTCCCGCTCTACTGGGTGGTCGCGATCACCGCGCTGGTCGCCTTCAACCTCGACGCCGCGAAGACCGTCTGGGACTGGGCGGAAGTGCTCCTCCTGGTGTACGTCTTCGACCCCACCCCGTGGTGGCCGGTGGTCCAGCTGGCCCCCATCGGCCTCCAGCAGATGTGGACGCTCTCCATCGACGTCAGCTTCTACCTGCTCCTCCCCCTGCTGGCCGCCGCCCTCGGCCGGGCCGCGCGCGCGGGCGGCGCGTCTGTCGACACCCGGGCGAAACGCCTGCTCATCCTGCTTGCCGCGCTGTCCCTGACGTCCTTCGCCTACATGTACGCCGTGCACCACCCCGTCTACACCATGCGCATGGAATGGTGGCTCCCGCGCTTCTTCCCGTGGTTCGCCGTGGGCATGGCGATCTGCGTGCTCGCCGTCTGGGCCAGGGCCGACTCCCCCGGCGCCGAACGGGTCCGCCGCTGGGGCGC
Source organism: Acrocarpospora sp. B8E8 (assembly GCF_039871605.1). Lineage (NCBI taxonomy): Bacteria > Bacillati > Actinomycetota > Actinomycetes > Streptosporangiales > Streptosporangiaceae > Acrocarpospora > Acrocarpospora sp. B8E8. The sequence continues at coordinate 15,856 of NZ_JBDPLV010000077.1, forward strand.
CGAGATCGCCGCCAACGCGGGCACCTGCTTCCTGCTCGCCGCCATGGTGTTCGGCCTGGCCGCGACCCCGCTCGGCGGGCCGAAGACCCCGCAGTCACTCGCCCCCGACCTGCTCCCCGACGCGTTCCGGCTGGTCGCGTACGCGGTGATGGCGTTCCTGATCGTCGCGCCGGTGGCCCTGCAGCCGCCCGGGCGGACCTGGGTGACCGTACTGCTCGGCAACCGGGCGATGCGGTGGCTGGCCAACCTGTCGTACGGGGTGTTCGCGTGGCAGATCGTCGTGGTCTGGGCGTACTACGACATCAGCGGGCGGGCGTACCTCGATCAGCAGTTCTTTCCGGTGTTCTTCGTCGTGCTGGCGGTGAGTGTGGTGCTCGCGTGGGTGACGTACCAGCTGGTGGAGAAGCCCGCGCGCGGGTTCGGGAAGCGCGCGTGACGCGGCGGATCGACGCGATCAGCGGGCTCCGGGCGCTCGCCGCGCTGGGCATCCTGGTGTTCCACGTGGCGGCGATGACCAACTTCACGATGACCGGCGGGGTGCCCGGCGCGCTCGTCGCGCGGCTGGACGTGGCTGTGTCGATCTTCTTCGCGCTGTCCGGGTTGCTGCTTTTCCGGCCGTGGGCGCGGGAGATCCTGCTGGCGGGGCCCCCGCCCGCCGTGCGGGGGTATCTGTGGCGGCGGGCGTTGCGCATCCTGCCCGCGTACTGGATCACCGTCGTGGTGGCGATGACCATGCTCGCCGAATCGACCGGGTACACGGCCCGCCAGTGGATCCAGATGCTGCTGCTGGTCCAGGTCTACGACCCCGACCCCGGCTGGCCGAACGGCGGGCTCGGCCCGACCGCGCTCGGCCAGATGTGGAGCCTGGCCGTCGAGGCCGCCTTCTACCTGGTGCTTCCCCTGCTCGCGTGGGCGGCCCGCCGCTTCATCCGGTCGGGCACCACCGATTCCCGCGCGGTACGGCTGCTCGCCGCGCTGGGCGGTCTCGGCGCCACCTCGTTCCTGTACGCGATCTTCATGCATGTGCCGGAACGGGTGTTCTGGATCCAGTTCCTGTTACCGCACTACCTGGTCTTCTTCGCCCTGGGTATGGCGGTCGCCACCGTGCTGACCTGGGCGGAAGCCGACACGCCCGGCGGGCTCCGGGCGCGCGCGGCGCGGGACACGGCGGCTTCGTCGGCCGGGACGCTGCTGGTCACGGCCGCTGCGGCGTACTGGCTGCTGATGACGCCGGTGGCCGGGCGGTTCGGGGATCCGTTCACGGGGTTGCGGGACGAGGAGCTGCGGCTGCTGCTGCACACGCTGATCACGCTGCTGGTGGTGCTGCCGGTGGCCTGTCAGCCGGCCGGGCCGACCGGGGTCAACCGGGTGCTCGGCAGCGGGCCGATGCGCTTTCTCGGGCAGGTCTCCTTCGGCATCTTCCTGTGGCAGTTCGTGGTGATGGAGGCGGTCTTCCGGGCTACCGGACTGCCGTACTTCGGAGGAAATTTCCTGACGGTGCTGGGATTGTCGCTGCTGGGCACGGTGGCGCTGGCGGCGGCCACCTACTACCTGGTGGAGCGGCCCCTTCTCGGACGCCCCGCGGAACCACGGGAACCGGCGCGACCGGCCACGCCGCCAGAACCAGTCACGGAAAAACGGGAAATATCGGTTAAGCCACCCAGGCGGCCGCGTCAGCGGGACGTCGCTCGTCAGGATGCCCATCAGGACGCGCTGGACGGAATCCGGGCCCTCGCCGCCCTGGCGGTGCTCGTCTACCACGTCGGCGGCAAGACCGGTCTGACCGAAGGCTGGGGCGCCTGGGCGGTGTCGCGCGGGGACGTCGGCGTGGCGATCTTCTTCACCCTGTCCGGGTTGTTGTTGTACCGCCCCTGGGCCCGCGCCGCCCTGGACGCCGGGAACGGCCCGGAGACCACCGCCTACCTGTGGCGGCGGGCGTTCCGCATCCTGCCCGCCTACTGGCTGGTGGCCGTCATCGCGATGATCTTCTTCAACTCCGGCCACAACGCCTCCCAGTGGGTCTGGGCGAAATGGCTGCTGTTGCTCCAGATCTACGACGTCGGCTCGTGGTGGGGCGGCACCGAAGGCCGCGGCCTGGAACAGATGTGGTCGCTCTCCGTCGAAGTGGCCTTCTACCTAGCCCTGCCGCTCATCGCCGCCGCGCTGGCCGGGTTCGCCAGGAAGAGCACGGCGACCGGGACGCGTGCGCTGGCGCTCCTGGCCGGAGTCGGCGCGCTCGGCGTGATCTCGGTCATCTGGACGGTGGTCGCGCACCAGCCCGGCATGCCGCCCGAGTTCAACATGCTGCTCCCCCGGTATTTCCTGTGGTTCGGGGCCGGCATGGCGCTGGCCATCGGGTCGGCCTGGGCCGCGACGGACGAGCGGGCGCGGTCGTTCTGCGCGGTCGTGGCCGGACGCCCCGCCCTGTCCTGGGCGATCGCGGCGCTCGCCTTCGCCGTCGGCAGCACCCCGCTGACCGGGCCCCTGCACCTGGGCGCGCTCCCCGCCACCGAAGGCACCACGAAAGCCGTCCTGTGGGCGGTGGTCGGCCTCTTCCTGGTGGCGCCCTCGGCGTTCAGCACCGGCCGCCAGGGGCTGACCCACCTCGTCTTCGGCAACCCGGTTGTCCGCTACCTGGGACGCATCTCGTACGGGATCTTCCTGTGGCAGTTCGTCGTCATCTACGGCTACTACGAGCTGACCGGCAACGAGGCGTCCCTCGGCGGCGGCTTCGTGACGGTCCTGGTCGTCGCCGCGGCGGGCACGCTGGCCCTGGCGGCCCTCACTTACCACCTGATCGAGCAGCCCTTCCACCAGCTCGGCCGGGCGATCACTACGGACGCGGCGCCGGTGACCCGATCCGTATCCCGCTGACGCACACCCCGGCACCGGCGCTGATCCCCGAGATCCGGACCGCCGGGCCGCCGCCGACCGCCTGCAGGTAACGCACGCCGCTGCCCCGGTCCAGGCTGATCGGGACGCGGGCGCCGCCGAAGGAGAAGGTGGCGAGAGCGGCGCGGGTCGCGGTGTAGGAGAAGGCCACCGTGTACTTCCTGACCGGCAGGTCGTGGGCGAGCGGGATGTCGATCCGGCCGGCGACCAGCCGGTAGCAGGCGGGCGTCGAGGTCGGCGCGGCGGCGACCACGGTGGTGAGCGTCATCGGGCGGAGCCGCCCGGTCCGGTCGAAGACCATCGGGTCGGCGGCGGGGGCCGGGCGGCGCATCGCGTCGCGCAGGTCCGGACCGGCCAGCGGCCCGAGCACCCGGGAAGTCATCCGGTAGTCCCCGAACCAGCTCGACATCAGCTGCCGGGGCACCGGCGTGTCGTAGATCTGCACGCTTGACGGCGTTCGCGCCAGTTCGGCGGCGGCCGTGCCCAGGTAGTCGCGGGCCGGTTGGGTCCGGATGTTTCCCGTGTACGCCGACGACGACCACACGGCCAGCGCTACCACTCCGGCGAGCGCGACTATGGCGCCCAGCCTGGGCAGGCGCGGCCAGGCGTCCGGTCCCAGCGTCGCCAGGCCGAGGCAGAGCGCGACGACGGGAGCGGTGCCCGCCAGCAGTTCGGTCTGCCCGCCGAGGATCTCCCCGACTGAGGCCACCGAGCCGAGCAGCGCGGGAAGAGCTCCGGCGGCCAGGACGTACCCGAGCAGCATCAGCCATGCGGCGGCCGCGTTCGCGCGCGCCTTCACGGTGACCGCGACGACGATCAGGATGACGATCCATGCGGCCACGACGAGCGCGGGGGCGGGTAGCGCGATCCCGTGGTCCGGCCGCCCGAAGTACCACCGGCCTGGCCCGCCGATCAGGCCGGTCGCGAAGGTCTGGCCGATCAGCCGCCAGAGGAACCTGACGCCGGTGGCCGGGTCCGGCGCGTTCCACCCCGATGCCGCCAGGCGTGCGACGACGCTGACGGCTACCACGAATCCGTACAGGGTCCACAGGACAGGCGCACGCCGTGGTCGCAGATAGACGCGGGACAGCACGAACAGCAGAATGGGCACCGCCGCGACGGACAGTGAGAACAGCGCGCCCGCGACCACCCAGGACACGGCGGCTATCGCGTGCACCCGTCGTCCTGTCCTCTCCCACAACACGTGCGAGGCGACGGCCATGGCCACCGCCAGCTGCGGGATCAGCGCGGACAACGACGCCGACCACCAGGTCAGTACGGGCAACGTCAGCGGCGTCACCAGAAAGATGAGAAAGGGCCCCAGAATGGCCGGACGCCGTCCGAAGACCACGACCAGCATGCGCAACACCGCCAGTGAGACCAGCGCTTGCACCACCAGCATGGTGATCGCGACGACCGTCCAGTCGTAGGCGTCCGCGCGCGCCGGGAACCACCCCAGCAGCAGTCCGCCTGGCGTCAGCCGCCCGCCCAGCGGCGTGAACACATAGCTCCATCCGAGGTCCTGCTCATGCGCCCTGACGATCAGGACGAAGTCGTCCTCGCGGAAGAACGACCGCAGCACCCCGGGCGCCCGCCACGCAAGCTGCACGGCCACCAGCACGACTCCCACCAGGACAGGCAGCCGGGAACCGGCTGGCGTGAGAACAGCGGGCCGAATCTCGGTCTGGGTCATGTGCGCGCTCCCGCCAGAGCATGAACCTCTTCAGGTTCCGGCACCGAGGGTTCCTCCGCCTCTCGCAGCCCGGCCACCAGCCGCCCCAGCACCGGCAGGCAGAGCAGCTGGGCCACGACATCACGGAGCACCTCGCCCGGGGCCTCCTGGCCGAGGGCGGCGAGGTGGTGGCCAAGCCCGGCCGACAGACCGGCCAGCCCGAGGAAGACCGCCACCAGGACGGGCGAATCGACGAACTTGGCCGCGCGAAACGACGGAACCCGCCGCAGGCCCACGACCAGGGCGTGCGTGCCCAGCACCAGCAACAACCCGAACAACCCGCCCGTCCAGACCCCGACCACGACGGCAAGACCGGCCGCCGCGCGTGCGGACACCCCAGCGGGGACAGCCGCCGGGATCGCCACCTCTGGCCGCCGCCACCTGGCCAGCGCCACCAGCACCATCACCAGCAGGAACCCGACCACCAGCGCGGCGCGGTAGCTCGTCTCCGGCGGGTACTCCAGCGTGACGCGATGGGCGGACGCCCCCGGCGGCAGGATCCACGCCTGCCGCCACCCGTCGAGGCGGACGGCGGTCAGCTCGGTGTCACCCAGCCTGGCCCGCCACGCGCCGTTGAAGTTCTCGTTGACGACCAGGTAACCGGGCTGGTCAGTCCGTGGCCAGAACGTCCGCTCGCCGCCGGTCCACTTCTCAGTGACGACGGGGGTGGGCGTGACGGATGGCAGGGGGCGGTCCAGCGGATCCTTGATGGCCATCGACAGAATGCGATAGGGGTCCCGCCCAGCCACCCGAATGCGGTTCTCCCCCGCCGCCAGCGTCCACTTCTGGCAGCTGGCGAAGGTCAGCGGCCGCCCGCTGATCAGGTCGGCCACCGTGCCGCCGACGATCCGGGTCGGTACGGGATACCCGTTGACCGACAACGCCGGCCCGACCCCGCAGATCGTCCGGACCGGGAACGACCCCAGCACCCCCGCCGGGCTCACTCCGGGGATGCGGATGTCGGCGATGTGCACGGCCTGGCTGCGGCGCGGCAGGAACTGGAGCACCACCTTCCTGGTGGTGACCGGCTTGAACCGGAAGACGCCGTCCGCCGGCACGTACCCGCCGCGCAGCGCCTTGTCCGCCCAGACCAGCAGCTGCATGGGCGCGGCCCCGGTGATCGTCTCCGGATACGTGATCTCGATCTGGTCGATCTTGCGTCGTCTGCCGAAATCGATGGTCAGGGTGGGCTTGGCGTCGAAGGCTCCCGCGTACCAGATGGTCTTGGGGTCGCCGTCGAAGGCGGACAGGCCGACCGCGGCCGGGTGGTCGACGAGCGTCGAGGAGGCCGAGACGTGCGGGTAGATGTTCGGGAACGTGGTCGCGGTCTCGATCGCGTGCGGCTCTGTGAGCACCGTCTGCCCGGCCGCCTCCCTGGGCGCGGAGGCGGGCGAGGTGATCGTGCGGTCGAAGCCGAACCCGTCCTCGCCGCGCATCTGCAACTGACCGGAACAGGTCCAGATGAACGACCCCTGCATGCACCCCGGCGCCGCCCCGGTGCTTCCCCCCAGCGCGTACGTCGGAATCACCCGGTTGGCGGCCACCCCCGGCACCAGCACCGTCCGCCCGGCGACCACACCGGGAATGGCCAGTTCGGTGATGCCCACCCGGCTGCCGAGGTTCGACTTCGGCCGCCAGGCGACCCGGGTCACGGTGATCCGCACCCGATCGGTCACTCCTGGCGGAACGTGCACGAGCTGGGCGGCGCCGGTGTTCTTCACGGTCTGCCGGACCTTCCCGGCCGAGGTCTCCACCTCGATCTCGGTCACGGCGGGCCCGACGAACTGCGTGAAGGCCACCGCCAGCTGCGGGATCGACACCTTCCTGACCAGATCCACCTGAAGCCACTCACCGACCGCGCCGTCCCACCCGCCGGACCGCCACGACGTACGGGCGTCGCCGTCCACGGCCGCGAACGGCAGGTTGCCGGTGTCCCGGGTGTCCGGCAGCGCGGTCACGTCGGAGGCCGAGGAGGACGCGGTGATCGCCTTGACCCCGGCCAGGCGCGCCGGGGAGGTGTAGGAGTCCCAGCCCGGATCGCGCAGGTCGTGCTCGGCGGCCGGGCGCCGGAACTCCTCACCGGCGGTGAGCGTCGGGGAGCTCGCGAACCGCAGCTCGCTGAAGGCCACCTCGCGGCGGCGCAGCGTGTCGGTGACGATCGTCCGGCTCCCGGGCACCGCCGCGGCGCCGGGGTCGTCGCCGAGCAGCACCGGCCGCCCGTCCGCGAGCAACCCCAGGTCGGCCAGGGTGAGCAGCGCCTCGGGGCCGCCGGTGACCCGGAGCGGGTCACCGTTCAGGGTCGCGGCGAGCGGTGCCGGGCGGTCGACCCGGTAGACCTCCAGCGCCTGGGACGGCTGGTTGAACCAGGTGGTCGCGTTCGCGGTCTTCGGGTCGCCGACCACCGGGCCGAAGCTCTTGACCAGGGTGAGGCCGGACTCCGCGACCGCCTCGTGCACGCGTGGCGGCCAGGCGCCCCGGATGGAGAACTTATCCAGGTCATTGCGGACCAGGACGTAGCCGACGCCCATCCGGCGCAGGACCTCGGCCAGGCCCGCCGACCCCTGCCCGGTGGCGAAACGCTGGTCGATCGCGTCCAGCAGCCGGGTCAGGCCCGCCGACCCCCACGGCACGATCATCCGGCTGGCCCAGCGCGCTTTCAGCAGGGGTTGCAGGGGTTCGTCCATCGGGCGGCCCCACAGGTACTCCCCCCACCGCGCGCCCGGCTGCGCCAGCACCATCGAGTCGCCCGCGTTCTGGTTCAGCCAGGTCGTCGCCTCCCGCCAGTATCCGGGAATTTCCGGGTACGACCCGCGGGCGGCCAGCCCCACCGTCGCGATCGGCAGGAACGTGACGCCGAGCAGCACGGACGAGGTCGCCGCGATCGGCGCCCTGAACCGGGGCACGGCGGAGACCGGCAGGTACGCAAGACCCAGCGCCACCGGCAGCCGGACCAGGGCGTCGAACTTGTGGACGTTCCGGAACACCGCCAGCGTGCCGTCGAAGAGGTCGCGCAGGTTCCCGGCCAGCGGGTTGGCGACCACACTGAGGTGGCCGGTGACCATGATCGCCGTACCGGCCAGCACGAGCAGGATCAGGAAGGCGCGTTCCGGGAGTCCGCGCCGTACCAGGCCGACCAGGCCGAGACCGGCCACCAGCGCGGTGAGCACCACCAGCCACGGGCGGACCGAGTGCTCGTAGGCGGCCGGCCACCAGGGCAGGCCGTCGATAGGCAGGTAGCCGATCCAGTTGTTGGCGCCGCGCAGGGTGTTGCCGAGCGAGGTCACGCCGGTGGTGGCGGCGGCGTTCTCGGTGTACGGCATGAACGAGAAGGCGTGGCGGCCCATGATGGCCAGCGGTACCAGCCACCAGAAGGAGGCGGCGGCGGTGCAGCCGAGCCACCACAGCAGCAGGCGAGTGCGGCGCGGGCCCCGGCCGCGGGTGAGCAGGTAGAGGAACGGGATGATCAGGACGGCCAGCTCGGCGGTGGCGTTGACGCCGCCGCAGCTCGCGAGCGCGAGCGCGGAGAGCGCGGCGGCCCGGCGCGGGCTCGCCCCCTCCCGGGTTCCCCTGACCAGCGGGATCAGCATCCAGGGGACGAGCGCGCTGGGCAGGAACTCGGAGGAGTTGACGCCGATCAGGGCCTGCGCGTGGGGGGCGAGGGCGTAGGCGAACCCGGCGATGACGCGGGTGTTGGCGGTGCCGATGCCGAGCGCGTCGGCGAGGAGCACGATGCCGAGGAAGGCGGCGCTGAGGACCAGGGCCATCCAGAGGCGTTGCAGCACCCAGGGCGGCAGGCCGAGTTCGGTGCCGGCCACGTAGAAGGGGCCCATCGGGAAGAGGTAGCCGTAGGCCTGGTTCTGGATATATCCGAAATGGGTGCTGTCCCAGAGGGTGAGGGCCCGGGTCAGGAAGCCCCATGGATTGATCGGCATGTCCAGCTTGGTCTCCGAGATGATCCTCTCGGGGGCGACCGAGAAGGCGATCACGAAGAGCGCCAGGCAGGAGGCGAGCAGGCGCGACCGGCGGCGGAACCGGGAGTCGGCCTGCTCCGGAACGATCAAGAATCTCCTCCGAGTCGCGCGCGAGTAGCCCCGAGGCTAGAACTCGTTCCAGTCAAGGACCAGGTCGTTCCCCGAATTGTGACGGAACGCCCATCGGCGCCTGAAACAGGTATCAGTAAGCTGCCCGCCGTGGACATCCCGCCCTTCCGCGCCGACCTCGCCCGGTCGGTACGGCTGTTCGCCGCGTTCCGCAAGGAGCAAAGCGATCCGGAGCTCTTCTACGGCCTGCTCGCGCGGGACACGGTCGCCCAGCTGAGTGCCTTCGTCCTGCTGGACGGGCAGCTCGTGGTGGACGTCGGGGGCGGTGCCGGATATTTCGCCGAGGCGTTGCGGGGCGCGGGGGCGCGGATCGTCTGCGTGGACGTGGACGCCGGGGAGATGACCGCGCGGAACGGGGCCATGCCGGCCGGATCCGTCCTGGGCAGCGCGTTGCGGCTGCCGCTGCGGAGCGGGACGGTGGACGTCTGCTTCTCGTCCAACGTGCTGGAACACGTTCCGGATCCGTACCTGATGGCCGGGGAGATGGTGCGGGTGACCCGGCCGGGCGGGCTGGTGTACCTGTCGTTCACCAACTGGCTGTCGCCGTGGGGCGGGCACGAGACCTCGCCGTGGCACTACCTGGGCGGGCACCATGCCGCGCGCCGCTACCTGCGCCGTCATGGGCGGCCGCCCAAGAACATGTACGGCGAGAGCATGTTCGGGGTGTCGATCGCGTCCGCGATTCGCTGGGCGCGGCGGCAGACCCAGGCGGACGTGGTCGCGGTGCTGCCCCGGTACCTGCCTGCCTGGGCGTGGTGGGTGACCAGGGTTCCGGGGGTTCGCGAGTTCGTGACCTGGAACCTGGTGCTGGTGCTGCGCCGCCGATAGATCACGAGATTTCCGGCGAGACCCTGGATTCGGGGACGATCGCCGGCGCGAAACGCGCGGCCAGTTCCGATTCGACCAGGGCCGCCATGAGGGTGACCGTACGTTCCCAGGAGAACTCCCCCGCCCAGGCCCGGCAGGCGGCGCCGATCTCGGCCCGGGCCGGCGGTTCGGAGAGTTCCTTCAGCGCGCGGTCCACCACGTCGGCCAGGTGTTCCCCTTCGGCCGCGAGCCAGCCTGTCACCCCGTCCCGGACGGAGTCGCGTAAGCCCGCCACGCCGTACGCGACGGTTGGGACACCGAGGGCGGCGGCCTCGATCACGGTGAGGCCCCAGCCCTCGAACTCGGAGGCGGTGACGTGCAGGGTCGCCGCGCCGAGCAGGCGGATCTTCGCCTCTTCCGGCAGATGGCCATGCAAGGTGACTTTTCCGGATAATCGGCGGGCTTCCACCATCTGGGCGAGCGGTTCGAACTCCGGCCCCCGGCCGATGACGTGCACCCGCAGCCCCGGCCACCGGTCGGCGAGCAGGTCGGCCAGCTCGACCACGCGCGCCACCCGCTTGTGCCCGACCAGCCGCCCGAGAAAGACCAGCGCGGGTTCGCCGAGCGCCGGATCGGGCCGCACGCCCTCGGCGACGGTCGCGCCCCCGTTCGGGATGACCTGGATCGGCGCGGTCCAGCCGAGCCGCTCGCGCAGGTCGCGCATCGACGATTCGGACACGGTGACCGTCCGGCACCGCCGGTAGAGCCGCCGCGCCACCGGCCCTTCGACGAAACACCCGATCCGCGCCAGCCACGGCGGGAAGAACGCCAGGAACTGCCGGTCGTGCACGTGGTGGATGAGCGAGATCACCGGGGTACGGCGGGGCAGCACGGCGGGGGCGAAGAACGGGATGCCGTTCATGCAGTCCACGACCAGGTCGAGACGGCGGCGGCGGAGCAGCAACCAGAGCGCGGCGAGCGGGTAGAGGGTGTAGCGGTTGCCCATCCGGCGCAACGTGACGCCGTGCCGTACCTCGGATCTCGGCTGGTCGGGTTCGCGGGCGGTGACGAACCAGACCTGGGCGCCGCGGGCGCCCAGATGCCTGGCGACCCGCCAGGCGTACTCCTCGGCGCCGCCCGCGACGGACTGCAGCGGTTCGCGGAAGTTCAGGATGGCGACCCTAGCGCCCGATAAGCCAGAGCTAATATGAGCCTTGCTCATGTTTTCTGCTACCACAACGTCTCCTCCCGGAGCGGCGCTTTCGGGCATGGCTCACGCCAAGGTCAGACCTGAAGGGGATCTCCGGCGCGGACGGGAAAGGTCAGCGAGTGCCGTAGTTGTAGAGGGGTTTGTCCGGCGGCTGCAAGCTTGGCGAGGCGACATTGATGACGGCCACCGAGGCGACGCCCGCGAGCACAGCCCCGATCGCCACAGCCACGAGCACCTTCAACACCGGCTTCTCCCTTCTGCGGGTTCCCGCGCAGTGTGCCGAGAGTAGAACGTGATCCAGGTAATAGCCAGACACCTTCCCAAACCGTGATAAAGAAAGTTACCGCTCGGTATGTCCCGAAATTTCGGGTCATTGCTGGTCACAAGCGCAGCAGGAGGAGTCTCTCGCCACGGAAAATTGGGGTCGCATCCTGGAGCTTCAACAGGAACTCGTTCTCGTTACCGTCGCTGATGAGGACGTAGCGGATCCCGGCGGCGGCCAGCCGGGCCCCGGCCGGTCCCGGCCCGGCGAGCAGCGCGCCCACCCGGCGCGTCAGCGGGTCCTCGGCGGTGACCCTGATCGGCCCGTACTCCCGCGATTCGACCACCAGCGTGTCGTTCCAGACCACCCGGCGGGCGAAGAGCTTGGTCGCCGGGTCGAGGATGACCCGGCCGCCCGTCCACCGGAACACCCGGTGCGCCCGCCACGGCAACGACACCAGCGCGCCCGGCGCCGGATCCGCGTTGACGATCCGCTGCACCTGCCGCCATTCGGCCGGATAGTCAGCCGCCGCCAGCCGCCCGAATGCCCCGATCGCCAGCGTCGGCAACACCAGCACCGGCACCACGACCGCCGCCAGGCCGATCCTGCCGCGCGCGAACGACGCGAGACCGAGGGCCAGAACCAGGGCCAGCGGCGCCAGGTACACCTGTCCATCCCGGAGCGGCCCGAAGCCCGGCCACCAGCTGATCAGGCCTTTCGGTACATCCGGCACGAAAGCCCCGAGGCAGGCGATCGCCAGCCCGAGCAGGGCGGCCACGGCGAGCCCGAACAGCGCCGGATCGTGCCGGTCGTGCCGGAGCAGCCGGACGAAACCCCAGACGGCGACGGCCGAGACGAGCAGGCGGATGGTCGCCGACGCCCAGAAGCCCTGACCAGGTACGCCCGCCTCGGCGTTCCAGATGCCGCCCAGCGAGAGCAGGCTGCCGACGACGCCGAAGGGGCCGTCCGCACGGGCGGCGAAGGCGTCCACCCCGGCCGGATCGGTGGCCGCGCCCGAGCGCAGGGCCGGGATCAGCCACGGCAGGCTGAACACGGCGGCGACCCCACCGGCGACGCCGACCGCGCGCCACCGCTCGGCGCGCCGGGCGGTGACCGGAAGCACCGCGAGCAGGGTGACCAGCATGGCCTGGAATCCGCCCACGGCCGCGGGAATCAGGGCGATCGCGAACCGGCGTACTCCGCCTTGGGCGGCGGCGCGGACGGCCCACGGCAGTCCGGCGTATCCCAGGAGGAGCGCCCACTGGCCGAGCAACAGCCGCTGGGCCAGGTACAGGTTCCAGGCGTAGAAGGCGGCGGCCACCAGGCGGGCGGCCGTCCGGTCGGAGGGCATCAGCGCCGCAGCTCCGGTCGCGGCCAGCAGGAAGATCCCGAGCAGGATCAGCTTCTGCACCACCATGGCCGGGATCGGGTACGACAACACGGCCACGACCAGGTCGCTGGGAACCGCCCTGGGAAATCCCCCTAAATCCCGAAATATGGGTGGATCGGGGACGAAGACCATGTCGTACCGGAGTGCGAAGCCCGGGCCCAGGGCGGGGCCGAGGGCGAGCATGCCGAGCAGCACTCCGAGCAGGCCCGGCGAGAGCCGTACGAGCAGGGAGCGCGGCTCTTCGGCGCTATTCTCCGGGCTCCGGGTCAACCCTCCGCGCATGGACATTGCGCAGAATCATATTCTGTCGGCGATCTGTCGGAGAGCCATCCTGCAAGGTGGAGATGTCGGTGTCGCCCTGAAACGATCAGTTACGGCACTGGACGGACGTCGTTCTCACGTCCCGGCGAGGGCGGCCCGAAGTTCGTCGGTCGCCGCGTCCAGGCAGCTGCCGGAAACTCGCATGCCCCTTGGCCTCGATCCAGTGCCGGAAGGCGTTCTGGAAAGCCACCGCGGCCAGCTGCGCGACCAGTTCCGCCGTCCCGGCGTTCACCTGACGCCGCAGCAGAGCGTCGCGGATCGCCTCTGGCCCGTGGCGTCGGCAGGCCCGGGGCCTGGACACCGGCAGCCGCCCTCGGGGCGGACCTGGCGACGGCCGCAGGCGGCACCTTCGTACTGGACTGAGGAGCACCGATACCTGGCGTTCGTCAAGACGAGCACCGGTCTGGAGACCTCGTTGAGGACGCGCGGGGCGCACGCGAGTGCAAGTGCCGCAGCCGGAGAGCCATCCTGCCCGAAATCGGCGGTGTCGGCCCTCGGACACGTACCTGTACCCCATGGAGCCCTGGTTGCTGGAAGCAGTGACCAGGACTTTGTGTTGTGCTGGGTGATAGATCAGCTGCATGCCGAGTTCGGCGTAGATCTTGGCCTTGCGGGCCGGATCGGCTTTCCCCAGTACGTCCACGAGGCTCCCCAGGCCGCGCAGGCAAGTGGCAAGATCATCCCGATCCAAGGAGTGACCGGAAGCCGTTTGAGCCGGTGTTCCAGTTCGGTCCTCCGCTTCTGCTCCTCGGTCATCCAACCAGCGATGAGCATAGGATCCGCACCAGCCTCAAGTGCGGCGCGGTGCCGAGCCAGTTTCCGATCGCACTCGGCCACCTGTCGTTTGACGGTCTCGATTTCGCGTAGTTCCGGTGCCGGGGCGTCGTGGGACATGACCAGGAGATCCAGGGTCCGATCGATGCTCGACGGAGCGAACAGGCGCGCCAGCCAACGATCCAGCCTGGGCGTGATATCGATCTCGCGCAGGTAGACGTTTCTGGGGTGGGTCACCCGGTTGGCAAGAGCGTATTCCTCGGGGAAGCGGCACCGGTAGTAGGGCATCTCATTGGACCAGTGGCCTTGCATCCTTCGGTCGCAGAGACCGCAGATCAGGCGTCCACGCAGCTGATACACATGCTGAGCCCTCCTAACGGTCTTACCAGTGGGACGATCACCACGACTGTGGAGGGTCGCCTGAGCCGCCTCGAAGTCCGCGATGCTCACGATCGGTGGGTGTGCGGGGGCATTCGACCAGATCCACTTCTCCTTCGGGTTCCAGCGAAGTTTGGTCGTGTGGCCCAGTCCCACATCGTCCACATCGATGAAGACCTCGTCTTTGCGCTGTCGGTTCCATACCTGGTGGCCGGTGTAGCGGGGGTTGATCAAGATGGCGCGCACCGCGCTCTTGGACCAGGCGATGCCGGAGCGGTGACGGTTCCGGGCCGGATCATGAGCCGATGGGCAGAGGATCCCATTGCGGGTCAGTCTCTCGGCGATAGCGAACAAGCCATAACCGTGAAGGAACGCGGCGAAGATCTCTTCCACTACGGGTGCGGACACGGGATCAAGTGGGGTGTGCCTGCATGCTCGCAGCGTGCCGCCTTCTGCCCGGGCCCTACCGCCAACATTTGTACCAACGCTGGTACAGAACTTTGGGGATCACGCCAGCCAACGTGGGTGGGTGCCCGATCCGATCACGCCACGCCTCGCTGAGCTGCGCAGACAGTTCGGTCAGCGGCTGCGTGAACTCCGCGAAGGGCACGGACTCACTCAGGAACAGCTAGGCGAAATGGCAGGAGTGGACCGGAAGACGGTCAACCGGATCGAGAACGGCATGTACAGTCTGCATCTGGACAAGGTGTTTCAGATAGCCGATGCGCTAAGGATCCCGACAAGAGAACTATTTGAGTTGGGCAGCGCGTCGCGCCATCTGTGAGTGGCGGCTTCGTCCAGGTGGAATGTACCGACTCCTATCTGCTCGTTCGATGGACGGCGCCGACCCGCCGGACCCGACGGTCGTGGTGGGTCTACCGAGCTGATGCGCTGCGTCGCGAAACCCGCCAGGGCCTGGAGAACTGCCTGCCATCCGTGTTGGACGTAGCTTCCGCATCCCCGAACAGGCACCAAACCGCCAGTTCGCCCCCAAGGCCAAGTAGGTGCTAGATGGCCTTGGTGCCAGAGGCTTCCTGGCCCACCTGGCCGTCGGTTAGGACGATGACGCGGGAGTTGCGTTTCTCGATTTCCATGAGCGCACCGGGGACCGGCTCATACGTGAGCGGGTGGACTTCGATCTGGAGTTTGCCTTCTTGGGAGCGGTTGAATGCGCGGATACGGTCGATGTAGGTGTTGACGAGCTGTTCGCGTTCCGGGCCGTATCCGCAGGCGCCGAGCTCACTGTGACCTGGTCGTCCAGGCCGACGGGTGAGGTAGGCGAAACTATCGTGGGTGAGCAGGCCCATAGCTCCCCAGTTGAATGCGGGCGGGACGAGACCGGAGCGCTGGACCGCGCCGTTTCCCGCCAGGAGCCGGAAGAACCCCTCTAGTCCGGCGAGCCAGAAGTCGAGCTCGCCGGTGACGGTGACTTCGATTCCAGTCCATGACTGCGCGGGGCTGCTGGATAGCGCGTGCTTCAGGGCGTCGGCGTCGGCCGGTTGGCCGTCGTCGATGCGGATGGTGACGCCGGTTTCTCCGAGGGGGATGTTGCGTTCGGCGACGGCACCGACACCGCGGATCGGCATGAAGCCGCACTCGTGCAGGGACCGGCTGCGCCAGGTGCCTGCCGTGTGCTCGAAGGTGACCGAGCGGGTGAGGCCCCGCATCCTGAGCGGGACGACAAGAAGCCCGCCGGGAGCGAGTTGGTCTGCCCAGGCGGCTGGCAGCTCCCAGGCACCGGCGGTGACGATGATCCGGTCGTAGGGTGCGTTCGGCGGATGGCCGTACTCGCCGTCGCCGGCGACGACGGTTACGTGCCCAAAGCCAGCTGTGGCGAGCGCCTTTTGCGCTTCCGCGGCGATGTCGGGGTCCAGCTCGACGGTAGTGACCTGCCCGGCTGGGCCGGTCAGTTGGTCCAGGAGCGCGGCGTTGTAGCCGGTGCCCGCGCCGATCTCCAGGATGCGGTGGCCGGGGTGGACGTCGAGTTGGGCGAGCATCGAGGCGACGATGCCGGGCGCGGAGGCGGAGCTCGTGGCGACCCCGTTCTCATCGCGGTGTGTTACGACAGGGCTGCTGCCGTAAGCGTCGGTCAGGGGTGTACCGGGCAAGAACGCTTCGCGTGGAACCACTCGCATGGCTGCATCGACGGACGGAGGAAGCGCCCCGCCGTCCCAGCCGCGCAGCCGGCCGGCCATCGAATTTCTCAGCTGGGTTGCGGTCATGGGTTCGGCTTCCACCCGGGTGAGCCTACCTGCCCAGCCGTAGCAGGCATGGCGCCTCGCGAAGATGAGCGGCGGGCCATCCCCTTGACGATCGCAGGGATAGCGCACAGGTTGGCTGTCATGACAGAAGCAGGACACAGTCCCACGGGTCGGGGACGACGGGTGCGGGCAGGCGGCCGTGCTGGGCTAGGGCGAGAGCGGTGCCCGCTGCGCCGGTCAGGAATCCCGGATGATCCTCGATGGCACCGTTGTCGGTGTGGGGGATGGCGAACGGGCGGCTTGGGTCGAACGCAGCATTGATGACGGCAGCGGCTTTAGACGCGACTTTGGGCTGGCGGTTGGTGGCGCACTGGAGGATGCCGGCGTGTCCGTGGCAGAGGGTTGGGCCGTCGGCGTCCCATGTATGGGCGGCCCGGGCGGCGAGAGAGTTCATGGCCGCGTCACTGGCCTCGGCGAGCGCGGATTCCCCGAGCGCCTGGGCGGCGAGGCCGAGGGCTGCGCTGATGCCTGGGGTGCCGTAGCACCATGCGTCCTGGCGGCCGGTCGGATGGGCGGAGCCGGCGTCCAGTTCGCTGCCACTGATGGACGTGGGCCATTGCCAGGCTCCATCGGCCTTCCAGTCGAGCAGCCACTGGGACACCTGGCGGATCGCGTCGTACTGGCCGGGAATGGCCCAGCCGCGGGTACAAGCCAGCGAGAGGAAGGCAAGCGGGCCCGCGATTCCGTGCGCCATCCCCGTTGCGGCCGATCCTGACTGGTCAACCTTCACTCTCGGTGGGTGCAGTGAGGCGGGTAGCCACCATCCTGGCCGAGTGCCGTACCCGGTCATGATCATCTTGATAAGGGTTTCCAGCGCGCGGATGAGCCCGGACTCGGCTGCGGGCTGGTCGACGGCGGCGAGTAGGACACGGCCGATGCCGGCCAAGCCGTTGATCGTGTCGTAGCCGGCCCGCCGGATGTGGGGGTCGCCGTCACGGCGGCGCTGAGCGAGGTCGTCAGTGACGCGCTGCGCCTGCCGTGAAAGCCATGCGGCGGCCCGAGCAGCGGGCGCCTGCATGGCGGACGGGTCGGAGAGGTACTTGGTCCCGATGATCAGGGATGCGGCCAGCCCGCCACCGGTGGTGAAGACTCCTGCACCGACCGCGCGGAGCCGCCTGGCGTGGCTGGCTGCTACCGCCCAATGGCGGTCGGCCGCAGCGCCGAAGATAGGGGCGACGGTGGCTAGGCGGGCGTGGAGCAAGGCGGTGCCGGCCAGTCCGTGGGCGAGGGACGCTGCCTCCAGACTGGGAACGGCGGCCACGACGGCCTCTGGCTGTAGCAGTCGCTCGGCGACGGCGAGCGACTGGTCCCCTGGCATGGCGTTCATGCGCGGTCCTGCGGTCGTGCTCTGCGGGCGATGAGGTCTGCCGCCATCGCCCTGGCGATTGCCTCGTCGGCCAGCTTTTCCATGAGGCGGTTGGCGCTCATATGGATCAAGGAGGAGGCGCAGGGGGCGCGATGGGCATCCTCCAAGCTGTCTCGGTAGGCGGTCAGGGAGTCCAGCCAGGCACACCAGGCAGGGCCGGAGTGGGCCACCTGTCCTCCCTTGGAGAGCGTCGTCCAAGCGGCACGCGCCTGCGGGCGTAGCTGGTTGTATCGGGTCCTGGCGGCATGGTCAAGGCGGGGCCGCCCGATGGCTTCAGCCGGGTCGTTTGCGGCCACGGTGAGAGCGGTCGTGGCGGCGCAATGAGCGGCTGCGATCATCCGCTGGTCGGGGTCGGCTGTTGTGCGAAGGACTGCGAGGGCGAGTCGGCTGTCGGCGGCGAAGGCGTCCTCGGCTGCGCTGATCGCGCCGGGTCCGCCGTAACGCTCGATCTCCTGGTCGTACGGCTCGATGCTGAATCCTCCGCACAGCTGCTCCAGGATGGCCTGCCGGCACCAAGCGGACAGCGCGGGGAGGACCTGGCCGCCGAGGACGGCGGGGTCGCCGTGGAACCGGGCGCGCAGGTGAGGGCCCATGGCGGTGTCGGCATACCTGAGCCAGAACCACCGGCTAACGATCCCTGGCATTGCTGCGGCAGCCTCGCCAAGGCTCATGACGAGCTGGTCATGCAGGTGGGCTGGAGCGCGCAGGGCGAGCGAGAGCCACTCGCCGCCTGGAAGGTGAAGGCCGGCCCCAGCAGGACGGGGGGATGCCGGGCTCTGACGGACAGGGGCAAGTGCCCGCCGGTCCAGGGAGATGATCAATTCCAGGACGTGGTCTCCGTCCGGTCCGGCAACGACCGCTTGGACGGCATCAGGACCGCCGGGCTGCTCGGTGACCGACCGGGTGCCCCGGCCGACATGGCGGCGCAGCAACTCGCGGTCGTCCTCCTCCCGCAGGTCCAGCGGCAGCAGCCGGTCGCCGTCCTCGATGACGATGATGCTGGGCAGGGACGGGATGGTCTCGGTCTGCCACGCCGTGACCGCCCGCGGCCAGCGTGCCCGCTCGCGAGCGGCCGCCACCAGCTGCGGGGGCAGCAGCCACCGTGCCGGGGACAGCACCGTACGGCGGTACAGGACGCGGGGCTGGAACGGGTAATGCTGCATGCCGCCCCATGACCATCCCTGAAACGGGCGGCAGCCGGAGCGACCGAGCAGTTGCAGCAGCCGCGCCTGCGGCGGGAGCATGAGTGCGGACAGCCGCGAGTAATGCACGGGGACAACTGGCTTGCCCTGCCGGACCGACCACAGGATGAGGCGGTCGCCGTCGGAGAACACGTGCAGATCCGCCAAGCGAAGATCGCCCTCGCGCGAGGCGACTCCGACCGGGATGCGCCTCGGCGCGAGCCCGGCTGGTGGGGCGAGTGCCGCCGCTTGCGGCGTGCGAGCGTTGACGACCAGTTCCGCGACGAGCGCGCCCTCCTCGTCAGGATCGGCGGGCAGGAACGGGCGCAGGTCGGCGAAGCGGCCTGCGGTGGAGCCGGCATCCTGCGAGCCGCCTGACACTGCCAGGAAGAAGCGTCCCTCCTCCCGGTCGGTCTGCGTGGCAGCCAGGACTCGCGCCCAGATCTCAGCGGTTCGCGGCGGAGGTCGGCCCAGATCGTCTGTGAGAGCGGTGATGTCGTCATCGTCGAGAGTCACAGCGACGGCTCGCGTTGTCGTGGCTCTGGCGATCAGCCGTGCCAGGGCCTGCTCGCGGGCAGGCCGACGCCGACATTCCTCCTCGCGCAGTTCCGGCCCGATGCCGAGGCAGGGATCGCATAGCTCGGTAAACGACACAAGCCGCCGTCGACCGTACCGCTCGACGAACCGGCGGTGGTAGCCGTCCAGCGGATCGTCACGGTCCCCGATCCGCCACAGCACGGTCGCGGCGTCAGCGGCGGCATCCGCCACGGACTTCGGCAGTTCCAGGCACGCGTCAGCAACAATGTTGACGCTCAGCGGCCGTTGCTGAGCGCAAATCTGGTCAGCCGTCTGCCGGGCCGCGCGCAATGCGGCCAGCCGGAACGGGTCGCCCGGGCGGTACCGGTCCGCCTCTGCGAGCAGAGACCGCAGGCGCTCCAGGCCCTCCCGCCAAGGATGCCTCGGAGGAAGGCGCCCGAGCAGGTGGCCGACAGGGTCGTCCCACAGATCGGCAGGTAGCAGGTCCGTGAGGAGCAGGCCTTGCCGGACAAGGCCGACAATGGCGGCGCGAACCATCACCTCTGACGCGGCTGGCCACTTCTCCCGCGCGAGCGCGACAAGGGAAATCGCGTCGCTTCCCCCCGCACACGACAGCAGGATCAGCTCCGTTGCCGCCGTGGCGTTGACGGAGGTCCGCTGGGGCCCGGCCTCGTCCGGAGCAGCAGGCCGCTCAATCTCGAAGCGAAAGCCACGGCGCACGGCCAGATCCGCCGTAGTGAGCTTGGCAAGGTCAAGCACGCGAGGGTCCTCAGCCAACTGGCCCGTCACCGAGGCCAGCCAAGCTCCGCTTGGGACGCTGCGCGCATTGTGCCCACTGCCGAGCCGCAACATGGTCTTCTTGCCGCCAATGCGAGCGAGGGCAGCGGCGGCGAACGCGCCGTTCGGCACCGGCCGCCAGCGCGCCCGTAACTCATAGCCCCGAAGGGTCGCCGAGGCACGACTGCTGCCACCAGCGGATTCCTCGAGGCTTGTCCCAGCCTGCCTGGACGCGAGGAACACGGCCTCCCGCAGCAGCAGGCCGGTCCCGGGTTCAGGCTGCCCGGCGGGCACCGGTAGCAAGGGGATCCGTGCCAGCGCGACTGGCGCGACGTCGAACAGGCGACCGGTCATGGTCTTCTCCTAACCGGGGCCGTTCCCCGGGGCGGGTTTCGCGCAACCCCCGCCCCGGAGAACGGTTGATGGCCTCTGTCGTCGTTTACCTCAGCACCCCTGGCAGGTGCTCGTGCAGCCGTTGTCCGTGCAGTTCCCGTCGGTGCGACCGTAGCCGTCCAGGTCGACGGTCGGCTCCGCCTTCGGGTCGAGGCTGAACAGGGCGGCGATGTCCTCGTCCAGGCTCGGCGCATCGACTGGCGCCGCCTCCGCTCGCGGCCTCGTCATCATCGTGTCCACCGGGTTCTCCTTCCCATCTGGTTTGGCCCATGACCTGAGGCGATCCCGGCTGGCTGCGGCCAGGTATTCCGCACCCGATTTCGCCTGCCGTGATTCGTCTCGCACAGAACGTAAGTCGGCGCGGCAGTGCCGTGGTAACAAGGAATTTGTTAGCTCGGGAGCCTGGCGTGCGTAATGTGGAAGCTGACCCGACCGCGCAGCGGAAGGACGGCCATGCCTGATGAATCGGTAGGCCAGCGGGCAGCGCAACTGCGGCGACTGCGGGGGCTGACCCAGGCCCGGCTCGCCGAACTCGCCGGCGTGTCGCTCAGTCTGGTGCGCCGCGTCGAGCAGGGGCAGGTGCCTGCGACCCCAGCGTTCATCGGCGCCGTGGCCCGGGCGCTGAATTCCTCGCCCGCCGAACTTCAGGGCCAGCCATTCCGAGGCGCCACGGCGAACTCCGATCGCGCGCATGCGGCGATTGGGCCGCTGCGCGCCGAGGTCGTCATGTCCGAGATCCCGGACGATGGGATCGCACCACGGCCTGTCGCCGAACTGCGAGCCCGCGTGGCCGCCACCAGCCAGCTCGCCCACCGGGTCCAGCTTGTCCGGCTCGGCGACGATCTTCCCAGCCTGCTCGCGGATCTCCGTACCACCGCAGCCTACGCGGCTGACACCCTTGCGCCCGAGATCCAGGCGAGCTTGCCGAGACCTGGGGAAACGCGCGCATGGTCGCCCGCGTCCTGGGCTACCCGGACCTGGCTCAGTCGATGACCGAGCGCTACATCAAGGCGGCCGTGCTCTCCGATGACCCGTACGCGATCGTCATCGGTACCAGTCTGCGGGCGGCCGAATTGATCCAGGTCGACCGGGGCCAGGCGGCAGCCAGGTTGCTGGACGCCGCGCGGCGGGCCACCGGCGAGCCGTCCGACTCCGCTCCGCCGCAGGCGTGGGCGGCGTGGGGCTGGTCACACCTGCAGTCGGCACTCGCGGCGGCCCGCGGCGCGGGCGACGCTGCTGCCGCGGACTTCCACCTGGCGGAGGCGGACCGCGCCGCAGGTCACCTTCCCGCCAACGCCGACCACTACCGGATGACGGTCAACCGCGCCAACGTCGCCATCTGGTCGGTCGGCCTTGCCGTCGAACTGGGCAACGGAGCGGAGGCAATCCGACGCGCAGCCGCCATTGGTGATTTCGACGGCGTCACCCCCAACCGGGTGTCCCACCACTACATCGACCTCGCGCGTGGCCACCTCTACGTGGGCGACCGCGACGCCGCTCTGGCCTCGCTGATCACCGCCAGGAAGCTGGCTCCGCAGCAGGCCCGTTATCACCCTCAGGTCCGGGAGACCCTGCGGATGCTCGCGCGCATGGAGCGCCGCCGCACCGACTCCCTTGCTGCCTTTACCTCCTGGCTCGGCATGTAGCCCACGACGGACTGTCGCGGCGCTATGAGATCAGTCCGATGGAAGGTGAAACCCACTCCGCCGCTGGGGCGATCAAGCACTGACTGCTACGCCGACATCGCGACCACTGGGCGACTTGTGTTCGACAAGGATGCGAACCTGTATGAACTCAGCGGGAGTATGACGGTACGCCGGCGGACAATGTATACGCAAACCTGCTGATGGTCCGGGTCTATGGCCAGCCGATCCTGCCTGCTGGGGACACTATCTCCAAGGCAGGCGAGACTGCAGTGCCTACGGCACAATATGGCAGATGCTGCGTCGCCAGGTCGCTCGTCGAAGCCGGACTGGGCGGATCGGGCGACGCTGTCCGCGTTTACCCACCACGCCGTCTGAGCTTGTTGGCTATTTTCTTGCCCGTCGCATGCGACTCTCAGCGATATTTCTTCACCTGAATCGTTATGACGATCCACGCCATCTTGTGCATGGCGCTCATATCTTTGAGAAGAACTTCCGGTATACGTACGCCCTTTGGCAACTCAAACTCAACAAGGCCGAAAAATCTCTTCAAAATTGCCAATAATCCACTCAATGGCCGAATTAAGTCCGATATTTTCATTGTGGGAGTGTTCACAGTCTCGCGCATCTGACAATCTTGAGGTTCAGGGTTCGGACCCCTACCGCAACCGTCGCCGACAGGTCCGGTTGTATCGATGGTGCACGCTACCCGACACATATATGTCCGCGAATAAATTCGCGAGAATAGCGTAACGATGTTCGGCCAGAAACGCGAAAACGCTCTGGACCAGGATCAGGTCCCGTATATCATCCACACGCCAAGTCCAAGCGGAACCATTCGACGGCTCATATGACCTAAGTCTGAACCTCCGTCCTAAAAGGCTATTAAGATCTTCAAGGCACTCCCGCACTTCCATTGAGCGTCCTGATTTCGCGCCATATATGCCCGTAGGCTTCCCGGGCTGCTTGGACCCAAGGGGGCACGAGGTGCCAGTCGACGGTCACCTCACGTTCGCCCCAGGCGACCTGCATAATTCGTCGATGGCCGGCAAAGTCAACGATCAGGTCACGTCGTATGAAGAGCAGTTGTCCGCCCCACGGCTTATCGGCACGGAAGGTCGCCGAGGCGCGGACGCTATTGAGGTCGACTAGATCCAAAGTGCCGGGCAGCTGACGAAGCCTGAATTGGGTAGCGAAGTCGAATGACGGCACGGCGTAGGACCGCTGCGGTCCCGTCAATTTGCCGTCCTCACCGGCCGAGAGCTCTACGGCCACCTGGTCAAGCCCGATGCCCGCGTCCCGCCAGTTCTGGCGCAACGCGGGACGCGAGTGGGTGTCAGCCCCATCGAGGGGCGTCTCGAACCTGGGACTCCAAGGCGCTTCCCCAGCGAAAACGCCGCGAAGCGTCGGGAGTTCGGGAAAGAAGTGGTTCCCGGGGTATTCGAGTCCGTTAACGAGTTCGAGTACAGGGTCCGCATCTTCCGGCTCCAGCAGGAGGGTGCGGAAAAACCCGAACACCATCCGCCCATCACGCCCATGCCGCAGGAAACCCTCGACCAGCAGCCATCCACCTGAAACGCCGTGGATCTCCTCAGGTGACCACAGCTCTGCTGGCACTTTCACCGTACCGGCCCGGAGCCACGCTTCGTCATCCGTCGGACCCCAAGGGGCCCACTCAGGCAATGGGACGGACGCTGTCGGAGGTTCCTCCGGAAAAGTCGGATCGATATCAGGAGTCACGTTGCGCCCACCCCCGAGCCACCAATCAGGGCTTTGCCCAGCGTCAGCGAGCCGGCCGATCAGCTCGTAGTAGGCGATCCACCCGTACTTCTTGCCGTAGCGCTCCACCGCCACGCGCTCGCGCCCGAAGCGGCCTACGGCCTCAGCGATCGCACGGTCAATGTCGCCGAGCAGTGCGGCACGCCACCCGAGTTCCCAGACGCGGGCCATGACCTCGCCGCGGGCGCGACGGTATTCAGTGTGGTTGAAGTCGTAGTTTCCTCTGCCCTCGATGGCGGATCCGATCACGTAGTTCTCGAAATCCATGCCGAAGGTGCTGTCGCATTCCTTAGCGTTCTGGTCATCGTCAGTCATCATGGGCGCAGGCGGCAACGCCGCGAACGTCAGCGCGAATGGATCGACGCCATCAGGTACCGCACCGGGGTGGAGAGTCCCGGCGAGTTCGAAGGTCGCCCGTACGTAACTTCGTAGCAGCTCATGGGGCGTTGGAGTCGAGCCGCCTTGGAGGAAGTGGTTACGCAGCTCAATGAGCCATCCGGTGAGCGCATGCTCGAACGGTCCACCGGGATCTGGCATCTGGTGGGCGCTAGCGGCACCGAAGGCGGCACCGATGACGCGCTCAACAACGTACGGGTCGTCAACATCGAGCATGCGGGTTGCGAGATCGAACAGGCGTTTCGGCTCCGGTCGACCGTAGCGCTGCAACGCCTTGGTCGCGAGATCGCGCACCGCCTGATTCGTAGAAGTCAGCAGCCAGGCCGTCGCAAGCCCACCGAGGTCGTCGGTCTCGGAGCGATCGACGTGTTCGGACCAATGTTCAATCGTCTGCTTCAGGCCGCTTATGAGCAGCTCATCGCCACGGTGGCGGACCCATTCGGTCCATCTGCGGTCACGTTCCGGGAGCGGTAGTAAGCGAAGGATCCGGTCGAGGAAGGTGGCATTCAGACGGTGTGTGGGAGAGATGTGGATCTCCCACAGGCGGTCGAAGTGATGTCGGCGCCCGAATCCGAGGGACTCTGGGGCCTTCCAGTCATAAGTGACGATCAACGTTGCGAGTTCGTCGACGGTGCTGTCATCTAGAAACTCGGATTCCGTAGCGAGCTCCTGGATGAGCGCCCATCGTCGGCGCTTTTCCGGGGCAAGACGCCAGAGGTGATGACCGCCGAACCGGCGAGGCAACAGGCCGATCAGGCTGATGGTGATGTCCTCACCGAAGGGATGGTGATCCTCACCCATAAGGGAATTCCACAAGGTCGCTTCTGCGAGCCGCTCCTCGACTTCGGCGTAAGTCATGCGTACAAGGAGCGCGTCAGCGATCAGGTATCCGGCGAAGCGGTCGAACAGGATCCCAGTTTCGGTATCGTCACTACCGTTAACCTCATCGCGGAGCAGGACCCCTTCCTCTTCAAGGCGCCGGAACAGGCTCTCGTCCCAGTTGGTCTCACCGGCATCGAGGATTGCTTTGGCGTCATCAGATGGGAGTCGACGGACCCCGCGGCTCCACATCTCCCGGGCCAGCTCAGTGAGGCGCCGCTTGATCTGGTCAGCCGGTACCGGATTGCGGGCGGGGTCCTCGGCAAGGCGTTTGGCTACGGCGTCGCGGTACAGCTCGAAAACACCGACCAGGGATGTCGGGAGGGCCTCCACGCCGACCGGCTGCTTACGGAGAGGGTTTGCGGCCTGGCAGTACATACGAAGGAACAGCGGGTTACGGAACATCCGGGTCGGCAGCCACGCACCGCGGGCATCAATCAAGTAGTGATCGAAGTAAGCGGCAACGATGTCGTTGACCTCGGTCCGGTTCCACTTGAGATCAAGCTTTATGGCTGTGTCCGGCAAAGCACGATCAGCTAGCGCCTCTCGGAGAGTGACGATAACCAGAACGTTCGGATAGTCGTCGAGTGCTGGCGTCAGCTCATCAAGCAGCGCACGCCACTCCGAGGGCCTCTCGGCTTCGTTCAGGCCATCGATGACCAGAGGGATTCGATTGCCGACACGGCCGCCGGCGGAATTCAGCGCCAAGAGGAGATCCTCGAAGCGATCGACCTTCAGCCCAGGAACGCGACGCGCCAGATCGTCCAGGTTCCCACCGGCTCGCAGGTGTCCGCCCTGGATGAACACTCCAGCCGTCGGTCGTTCGGTCGGAGCGGTCAGTTGAGCGGCAAGGTGGGTCTTGCCTGTTCCGGCAGTGGCAACGATCGCGGTCAACGGGGCCTGCAGGTCCGCGTGCAAGTCCTGCAGCCACCAGACGACGTCACGGATTTCTGCGGCGAGGCCAGTAATGGCAAGAGCAGCAGGCAGCCGCCGCTTCCTCAAGCCGAAGACGAGCGAGCGCAGACTGCGAGGGGATGTCGCTGGTGGCTGCTGATCGGCGATGCGCTCACGGGCCTCCGTAGGCCGACGGTTCCGCCCGGCTTCGGCGATGGCACGGAGATCGACGACGAATCGGTCCAGGTCATCGACGACTTCTTGAGCAGCTGTCCGGGTGGCGTGATCCTCAATGTTGGGCAGTGCGTCACGGAGTGCCTCAGTACGAACAGCGATGGCGGCAATGCGCTCGTTGAGCCAGTGGAACGCGGCCGGGCGGAGTAGTGCCCGCTCGATCCGGTGCTCGATGTGGTTCGAAGTGTGCAGAGGAGCCATCCACCGGGCCTGGATCGGGGCGACAGAGCGCTTATGCGCCTGTGAAAGCGCATCCGGAGACAGGACCAGTTCTCCGAAGAAAGTGGAGCGGAGCTCATCGAGCCCGGAGAGCTGCGCATCGAAGTTTTCCGCCGCCCACAGCTTTGTCGAGATCCCTCTGGCCAGCCCAAGGCCATCGATCCAGTCAACGTCAAGCTTTGCTGGACGCTGGGGAAGACACAGCACGAAGTCGGTCAATCCCTCAACGTGCTTGATGGCCTTCTGGAGGGATTCCTCGATCTGCGTACGCTGGCCCTGGGTGAGCTCATTCTTAGGTCCGAGGAGGAACCACTTGCATGACCATCCCCATACACGGCCTGGATCCCCAAGCTCACCGCGGTGTTCGACTCGCAGGTAGAACTCGACACCCGGCTGTTGACGCCGCTCCCGGAGAGTGCCTAGAGCGCCATAGCGACGAGACACGATCGCTCGTGTGAGCGCCTCAAAATTCTCATCGGCGGCGCCCCGCAAGAAGGCCAGCTCGGTCAGGTCCAGCGTCACTTCAGTCGCCCTCAGCCTTTCGCGGAGTCCCGTCCTCATTCCAGTCATGGCGAGAGAACACTTCGACCCGTGCACCTAGGTGGAGGAGCACCTTCAAAAATCCTTGGACTTCGGACTCCTCAGTCCAAACGCGGATGGTTGATCCGTCACGTTGGACCGAGTGGTCGAAGGCGTAGATGTCGACATCAGATCGCCCTAACTCATAGAGCTTCAGCCTCCGCAGTTCGTCCACGAGAGGGTCAGGCATACGCTCGTCCCGGCGCCGCCAATCATCGTCGGACCGTTCGATCTTCGCGAGAGCCTTCAGCGCCTCCATCCGCTCGATCGCCGCCTCCGCGCCGGAGACCGTTTCGAACTTGCCGATCAGCACCAAGTCCATCGAGTGCTCGGAACCGTAGCTGTGCCAGATCTTCACGCCGCCTCCCTCAGGGCTTGCACGGCATCCAGAATGGAGCCCTTGATCGGCATTCCCACCGATGCGTATGCGTGGGGGCGGAGGACACCGGTCGCGTCGACGTGCATGTGCGCGTCCAAAGGTTGCTCACCGGGGATGACCTCAACGGCTGGTACTGAGCCTTCGAGCCCCGAGCGGGAGATCGAAAGGCGAACCTGCGGCTTGGCAGCTCTTATCCATTGGACCAGTCGCTCTGCATCAGCATCAGAGATCCCCGGAGTAGCCGTAGTCGGCTGCTCGGGCAGAAGCAGGAGTTCGGACGCCTCAACATCGGCGGCGAACTCGGCAAGTGCATCGAGTTCTCCGATCGTGTCGGCGTTTACGACCACGTTGACACCGAATGGGGCAACCGAACGAAGGAGTCCGGCTGCGGCAAGGACAGCTGCGAACGGCCGCCGCCGGAGACGTTCATACGTGGCGGCGACCCCATCAACGGACAGGCGCGCGAAGTGCACGGACCCCCTCAGGGCATCGGCGAGTTGAGAAGTCAGCCGATGTCCATGCGTCGTGAAGGTCACCGCCATCGACGTAGACTCGGCGATCTGCGCGCAGATCTGGGGGAAACGGGGATGAGCGGTCGGCTCCCCACCTCCGAAGCCAACGCCCAGACACCCGGCACCATCGAGCTCTACCGCCCACGCGACCACACGACCCAGATCGAGCGCGGCGGCTTGCTTAGGCGCGTAGCAGTATCTGCAGCGGAGTTCACAGGCGTTCGTCAACGCAACCGATAGGTACCGAGGTGCCCGCGAGACCTGTTCAGCCGGCACCTTTACCTCATCGAGGAGGACGTTCAGCCCAGAAAGACGGTCGAACAGGTGCACACCAGCCTCGGACAGACGAACCTTGTACATCACCCGCATCAGCATGCCACTACGCAGGGGATCGCGCAGGCCGGCCAGATGAGCCGACCTGTGGTCGGTGACGTACGCGCGAAGCTGATCGAGCACGGTCGGGGCCAATGTCGGCTGGTACTGCACGATGACGTACCCGTCTCGGATGACCATCAGTCGCTCCAGCTCGTGCCGGTCGCAGTTCAGGGGGTGCTGGCTGCGAGGCGGTACCAGCCGGGTGCGGCGGTCTGCGTGCTTCCGCCGGGCGTCCAGGACCGTACCTGGGAGCGGGTCAGCCTCCCCGGGTGGCTGCCTCCACCGCCGAGGCCTCTGTAGACGTCCTTGCCGGTGTTCTCGACCCAGATGAGCGACTTCTGTTCGGCGGTGAGCCACCGTTCGAGCCACTCTGCGTCGACGAGGAGTTCGTTCTGGCCAACGTTGCCCGTGTGCCGAAGGGTCATGACGAGCTGGCCCGTGTCGTCGGTCCAGCCGTTGCACCCGTTCCAGTGGAGCTTGCCAGGGGGGAGTCCGAAGAACTCGGGGGCGGGCATGTAGAGGGAGAAGGATTTCTGGTTCCCCGGGGCGTACTCGTACTCGCCGAGGAGGTGCCATGCGGCGGGCTGGACGGGGACGGTGAGTGGCTCGGTCCATTCATGACGCATCACGTGGATGCCCAGTCCGTGGTGGTGGCCGTAAGGGAATTCACCGACGTACCCGTAGTGCATCTCGGGGTTTTTGGCGATGCGCTTGCCGAGGAGATCGCGTCCTTCGAGTTCGCCGATGGCGGCACCAAGGTCTTGGGTCGCGACCAGATGGGTATAAAGGTGGGTCCAAATGCCCCGAGTGTGCTCCGTGGTATCGGAGCCGTTCTTCCAGTCGTAGGTGCCGGCCAGGACGATGTGGGGGCGGCCTTCGAAGACGGCCTCGTTGACTGCGACGTCTGGGAGGTCGGTGTCGGCGGCGATCCACTCGGCGTCGGTCTTTGCGACGGTGGGCGCCCAGTCGTAGGCGGGTACCCATAGGCGTGGGTCTGGTCCGCAGGGGCGAACTCGACGATGGTCGGGTCGACCTGCCGGGAAATCTCGCTGTGCGGGCCGGGGACTGCGGGCGCCGGCGGGTCCCAGCTATCGGGGGTTTTGGGGACGTGGTCGGAGACGATGCCGATGAGGCGGTTGAGCGCTATCCACTGGTACTTCTTGCCGATGCGTTCAATCCACGCGGGCTTGGACCGGCCAATGCCGAACTTGCCGACGACGTACCCGTCGAAGGACGCGTGGAGTCGAGGCTGATACCCGAGGCGGATGACTTCGGTGACAACCCACCGCGCGGCAGAGGGGAGGTCGATGCCGGGTCGGTCTTCGAGTTCGAGGCTGAGCTGGTACCTGAAGAAGTCGTCGCCGGTGGCCGAGCGGACCAGCTTCGGGTAGCTGCTGGTGTCGTATGCGGCGATGTCTGTGTCGGTGGGCCAGGTGAGGGGCCAGTTGCTGGTGTAGGGCGGCCGGAACTGGTCGACGGTGACGCCAGCGGGGAGGGCTCCGCGGTGTCGGCGGCTTCGAGGATGCTGCGGGCCGCATCACGCACGGCAGCGTTCGGGGTGACGGCCGACGGCACGGAAAAGATGTTTTTCCACACCACCTCGGCTGCGGCAGCCCAGTCGTCTTGGGTGCCGTTCGCAAGGAGGGCCGCATAGGAGGCCTCGCAGGCTCGTTCGACGACCCATTCGTCGTCGACCATAGTGAACCGGTCCATCACCCCGGCCGCTTGGCCTGGGTGGCGTGTCAGGAGACGGGCAGCGGCGATGGTTGCCGGTTCGCGGACGCGCCGATCGCTGGCGCTGGTGGTCCACAGCAGCGCGGTCACCCACAGGCGGGTGGTTTGTTCACCCACATGGTCCAGCGGCTTCTCCCTGGCCCACCGGATGAGCCGGTCGACTGCACCGCTAGTGCCGTGGGTGATGTGGAACCACTCGGGCAGAAACGAATCTCGGGCACCCATGTCCAGGCCGGTGAGGAACCCGTGGAGCCAATCGGCGTTCAAAGGGTGGTCGGGGCGGGCGGCAAGACGGAACAGCATCGTCAACGCGTCGGAGCACACATCGGCCCTGTGGAACGCGTCGACGACGATGTCGCGGGTGGCGTCGGTGATCGCGCTGTTGTTGCGCCATCCGATTCCGGCGACGACGGCTGCGGCGATGGCGTCGTCGTCACCGATTTCAGTGCGGAACTCGGTGAGCTCAAGCCCGAACCGTTCCGCAACCACGACGGACGTTGCTTCGAGAAGGCCGAGGTCGATCGTGCTGCCGAGGCCGATGATAGTACCGAGACGGCCGCCGAACTCGGCCGTGATGCCGGTGGCGTCGGTGACGTCGGAGAGGGCGTCGGAGACGATGAGGTGGTGTCCGATGCGTTCGAACGTGATGGTGATGATGTCTGTGCCGTGGGGGCTGTCGTCGGGGACGACGTCCTCTTCGACGAGCCCTTGGGCGATGAGCGCGTCGAGGAGTGACTTCTCGGCGCTCCGGTCGGACCAGATCGGTGCCAGCAGGGCTTGGGCCTGGGTACGAGTCAGGAACGGGTCGCCGCCGTCGGCGATGGCTGAGGCGAGGGCGTCCATGGCCTCGTGGACGAGGCGGTCAGACGGTGAGGCGTCGATCCGGTCGCTGACGATGTCGTTCGCACTGTTGAGAACCATCCGAGTCAGCTCGTCGAGGCCCATGGCGGCCTGGTCGAGGGAGAGCCGGGTGTTGTTCTTGAGCGCTTCGCAGACCAGGCGCAGGTAGAGCGGGTTGTCGAACTCGCCATGGATGGGCGGCGATGTCGGCGGTTCGAGGCCGTAGAACGCGGCGTACTCGCTGACCGCTTCGAACTCGACCCCTTCGAATCCGGTGTGCTCGAACTTTGGCAGAGTGAGCCCGAGCGGGAGGACCTGGCCGATGTAGTGCGTACGGGCGGTGAGGAGGAGCCGGACGTTCGGGTACCGACTGACGGTGGTGAAGAGCCGTTCGAGGTTGTCGCGCCACGTGGACCGTGGGCGGGTGTCGTTGAGCGCGTCGATGACGAGGAGGGTCGGAACGCCTGCGACGCGGGCGCTTTCGTCAAGGAGCGCGATGGCTTCCTCGCCGGTGAGGTCGGACGGCATCTTGAGCACGTCGCGCAGGTGAGTCAGTGGGTCGCGGTCGGTGAACCAGCGGCCGTGCATCATGACGCTGGGGCGGCTCTGGCCGAGGCGCCGGACGACCGCGTCGATGGCCAAGTAGGTCTTCCCGATGCCGGCGGCACCAGTCATGAGTGCGACCTGGCTAGCGGCGAGTCGACCGACCGGGCCGATGAGGAGTCCGGTGGCGTCAGTGAGCCTTTCGCCGAGTTTGCGCAGGGCGTCGACGGCTGCCGCAGGGAACGACACCTGGTACTCGGCCTGAAACTGCCGCCAGTTCGGGGTGTCCCAGTTTTCGTTTGGGTATTTGGCGTCCATCGCCGCGACTTCGACAGCTTCTTGGTCGCTGACGGTTTTCGAAGCCTCGTCGAGTGCTTGGGCGAGATCGTCGAGTCCAGCGGTCGTACGCAACGTGTGCCAGGCCGCTAGCGCGTCAGTGACCTTGGTGGCGGCATCGAGGGCTACGTTCAGGTCTGCGGCGAGTACTTCGTCCCGGGCGTAGCGCATGTGGCCGACCGAGTCGTTGACCTTATCGATCTGGTCGCGGACGACCCCCCACCACTCGTCGTCGGAGCAGAGCGCCGCGATAGACCGGGCGGCGGGCACCTCAACGTTCAACTCGGGCACGTACCGGGGACGGGCTGCGTCGATCGCCTCCTGCAGCCGATCTTTCCACCACTGGGGGGCGAGGATGTCGGCGTCGAACCAATACCTGCGTTGGATGCCTGAGACGTCAAGGCGTTCGAGACGGGTGACGATGTTGATTGCCCACTCGAACTCAAACCCCACTGTCATGCCGCGCACGGTGGCCATGGATTTCCAGCCCTCGAGCCAGCCTCCCGGCTCCTCGATCTTCACCAGAAGCGACTTGCCGCGGCCACCGGTACGGCCGGTCGGGTTAGCGGGGATGGCAATCGTGTACTTGGTCAGGTTCGGATGGTGGTCCAGGGCAGCCTTGACGGACTTGTCGAGCTGGGCCTTGTCGACGTCGGCGTGGGTTGTCCAGAATTTGGCCTGCCAGCCGTGCTCGGTGGCGTCCGGCAGCGTCCAGTAGCACTCGACACCGCCATCCCCTCCGGCTCCGTGCAGTGAGACGAACTTGGCGTCAGCCGTGGGCGGCTCCTGTGCAACCTGTTGGCAGATGAACTGCTCGTACCCGTCACGTTGCCCGCCAGGGCCGAGTGACCGAATCCGCGCGAAGTCGATGTCGGGAATGTTCACGGGAGTGCCCTTCGGGATGCGGCAGTCAGGTCCGGGAGGAACGCTATCGGTCCGCCCCGACAATTACGGCCGGTCAGCGATACGTTGGGTGCACGACAGATTTGTAGGTGACGATCAGGGTCGGCTGGTTCTGGCGGGTCAGGCGGTTCGTGTCTGGTTGTGGATCTTCGGCCAGAGTTCGTGCCATCGGCCGCTGGCGTCCAGGCAGCGTA
>NZ_JBDPLV010000078.1:0-48155 GCF_039871605.1 Acrocarpospora sp. B8E8
TGGGGTACGGCTTGCGCTCGGTCACCCGGCCATCCCAGCACATCCGAGCCCACCGACCGGCGGTAACGCTACAAATCCATACGATCACACTGCGACATCACAGGCATATGCTCGCGGAACGCACTCTGAGAAACGCCTGGCCGAGGCTGGAGTCTCCGCGCGGATCGTGGAGGGGGAGGAGATCCGGCTGGAGGTGGAGGGCCCGGAGACGGCGGTGGTGCCGGTGAGGGTGGCCGTGGGCGGCCGGGGTGGGGCTTATCTGGTGTACATCGGATCGGGTGAGGACGTGCGGACGCTGATGGCCAGAGAACCCGGTGGGGCGGCCGTGTTCGTGATGCGTGGCCTGAATCGGGGGCATGATGCGCCCTCTGATTGAAGTGCATCCGGTCTTCGGGCGGATGGTCCCCTACGTGGTCGCGGGTAGCGCGGAATCCCTTCGTCAGCTTCACGATCTACAGCCTGCACCGGACCCGGTGGTCTAAAAGCTCACGGCTGGCCGGTGGTCTGGCTTCCTGTCGAAAACCGCCGGCCAGCTGTGATCCCACTCGGCAACCCGAATCCCCCAAGTGGTCTGGGCGGTGATGCAGTGATGAACGGCCTCGAAAACCGATCGAGGGGAAAGGTGGCGGAATATGTGCCGATCGGCTATCACTGCCATGTCGGCGACTGCATCAAATGTAATGGCTGTGGCCATTCATGCCATTCGTCAAATACTTCTTCACTGATTCCGTACTCATCATCTCGGCGGATCGCAGCGAGAAACGAAAAGAAAAGAGGATTTCATGATTGTTCGCGGGCTGGCCCTGGCGGCGTGTCTGGCCGTGCTGCTGGCGGTGGTGGCCGCTCCTGCGGGTGACCTCGGGGCGGCGCTGTATGAGTTCGCTTATGCGGTGCGGACGCTGGTGGGGATGGCGGCGCTGCTGCTGGCCGTGCTGTACGGGGATCGGCTGATGGGCCGAGCGTGGCGGCGAGTGACCCGCCGAGGAACGACGGCCTAGCGCCACGAAAGCTCGCAGCTGGCCGGTTTGCCTTCCTCGTTACCACACCCACCCCGGCCAGCTGCGATCCCCCCAACCCCCAATCCGCTGCTCCCAGCTTTGCTTTCATCCTTAGGCGGGACCATGGATCTCGGATCGAACGTCACAGGCGGTAACACGCTGACGGTTCTCATCGTGAATCTGGAAGACGGCGGCTGGGACGGCTACCACGGGCAGCACCAGCGACTGGACTTTCTTCCGGAGTTGGTCGGCGACGCCGACTTGGTTCTTTTCCAGGAAGGCAAGGAGTACGGCTTCCACGGGCAGGAGCTTCGATACCTGGCCGAAGGCATGCTGGCCGAGTTCGGGTTGCGCAGCTTTATGACCCGCAGCGTCATTGGAGAACTGCACGAGCTGGTGTTCGCCCGCTGGCCCAGGTTGCGGCTGGTCCGCCATTACACGCCGGACCTGCCCGGCGTCTTCCATGATCAGATCGGGTGGTTGGGTTTCGAGGTCACGGGCTTGGACCGGCTCTTGTGGGTCCGATCCGTTCAGTGGGCGAGCTGGAACGGCGACGTCCGCCTTGATCTCGCGCAGAAGCTCACCCGATACGCGGCTCCGGACAAGGCGGCGATCATCGGCGGGGATCTCAACACGATATGGCCGGATTGCCCCGGCCATGTCGAGTTCGAGCCGGACTGGTTGGCGATGCCGCCGCACAAACGCACCCACAAGACGCTTCCGCCGGGCCTGCGGCCGGACGGGAAGCTGGTCTCCGACCGGCGCGCAACCCAGATCCTGCACGAGGTCGGGTTCGTCAACGCCGGCTGCCTGGCGGGCGATATGACGCCCACCGTCAACCCCGGAATCGACTCCGGGCAAGGCGCCCGGATCGACCATCTGGTGTTCAGCCCGTTGCTCGCCCCGGCGATCATCCCGGAGTCGTATCAGGTCCGGTGTGATGCGGTGAGTGAGAAGGCCAGCGACCACCGCGGGGTGTCGGTGCGTCTGGATTTGGGGCGTTTGCGGCTGTGACCATGACGAATCAGCCGACGTGGGAATGGGAGGTAGAGGGGAATATAGCGACCCGGACGCATAACGGGCGCCAAGTCGTCGTGACAGCCGAGAGTCCGAAAGGGATCGGGACGGGGATCGGCGAGTGGAGACCGCGGAGAAGCAGCGGGTCGAAGAATCGCTGAAGAATCTGGGCGCTCTTGTGGATACAGTTATGGATCGCCGCATCGCTGCGCCTGAAATCGCCAATTCAAACAAGGAGTGAGACGTCTACGTGCTTGTGGGAATAACGAACCCGAACCGGAGATTACCCAGCCCGAAGGCAGTCGCCTTGGATTTTGGCGGCATCGTCGCCGATATCACGCGCCTGCCCACCGCTTCCTGGGCCCCCCTGCTGGCGGCCGAGCTGCACCCGATGCTGGCCCGGGTCGGCGTACAGATGCCGCTCATCGATATCGCGGCTGACATCCTGGCCGGTGCGGGCGGCGAGAAAGCCTGGAAACACACGGCCAATCTCCAGGACGATCCTGCGGAGCTGAGCCCGCGGGAGCTGTGGCGGATGACCTCGGTGCACTGGCCGGACGCGGCCCGCGCTTTGGTGGAGGCCGAGGCCATCCCGTTGTGCACGCGAATAGACAGCCTGCGATTCCAGCGCACCCTCAGGCCGGGGATCTCGGAGTTCCTGCTCTACTGCCAGGAGAACGGACTCCCTGTGGCGGTGGTCAGCAATGTGATCGACGGCATGGCCCACCGCACCTTTCTGGACCACCATGGCCTGGCCCCCCTGGTCGCCGCGCAGCTCTACAGCGGTGAACTCGGTATCAGGAAACCCAACCCGGAAATGGGCCGCCTGGCGTGCCGGGCGCTGAACCGCGCCCCCCGGCAGGTGTGGTACGTGGGCGACCGATATGACACCGACGTCGTCTTCGGCAAGCGCGCGGAATTCGCCGCCACGATCTTGATGCGGTCCGGGAGTACCGAAGACGCCAACAAGGTACGCCGGACCCAAGGCGACCCTGCCGCCACTGTCGAGGACCCGAATGGTCTGCTCAAGCTGCTGGAACAGGTGCGGTAATACGCGCCCGGTTGTTCGGTGAGGTGCTGGTGGGGGAGGGCGGGATATGAGCGCGGCTGATGGGAAGACGCTGGCCCGCATGTACCAGGAGGAGGGCCTTTCCATCCGGGACGTGGCACGCGCCCTTCAGGTTTCGTACGGGACGGCGCGGAATCGCCTGCTGGGGGCGGGGGTGAAGCTTCGCGAACCAGGCGCGCCAGTTCGCAAACCCGTTAAGTAGCCGGGTGCCAAAGCTTGGCACTGCGGGTCGCACCATCCACTACACATGAGGAGCCGAATGTCCGTGTCCCGCATCATGTGCGCCAACGCCGCCGCTCAGGTTCCCCCTCACCGGATCGTGTGGGTGGGCGACAACATGCAGACCGACGCTCTGGGGCCTGTCCGGCGTGGCATGCAGGCTGTGCTCCTTCGGCCGGCCGGTCTCGGAGTCGGCGAATTTCAGCCGTTCGGGGTCCACCTCGCCAGGGATATGGCGTCAGCTGCCCAATTAATCGTTTCCAGCCCGAGTGTATTTATGGAGCAAGCAAACGATGGAAGGAGGTGAGCGCCTGCCATGGATTGGCATGAAGCAAAAATAGATCCGACGAGCAAGACCCGGGTTCATATCCAGATCGCTGACATTTTTGAAAAATCCATCGCTAACGGCTTCTTGGCACCGGGTGCAGCGATACCGAGCGAGAACGAATTAATGGACGTGTTCGCTGTCTCGCGGACGACCGCCCGCCGCGTCGCCGCCGTACTGCGCGAGCGTGAAGTGATCCACACGGTGCCTGGTAAGGGCTCGTTCGCCGGTCGCGAGGGCGGCCCGAATCCCCCCGATGTGCGACCGCTTCCACGCAGGGTTGCTGATCAGATCGGAGTGGCGATCCTGTCGGGCAAGTACCCGGCAGGCTCACGCCTGCCAGCGGAACGCGACCTGACCTGTGAGCATGGCGTTGCCCGGCCGACTCTGCGGAAAGCCCTGGTAATTCTTCGTACGGAAGGCTGGGCGTTCACTGTCCCCTTTGCGGGGACCTTCATCGCCTCTCCCAGGTGCTGGCCTAAGAAGGAGGCGGGTGTGAATACCCAATGCGGCGAAGCGGCCTTCGAGGCCGCGGAAATCACCGATCCGTGAATCCTCTGGGAGGTTAATCGTGCGGAAGTCCCTGATCGTCGAAACCTCAGCTAACTCGTGCTATTTCAGGACCTCGGTCGGCGGCCAGGGCCGCAAGGCCCTCATACAGATCAGCGAGCGTTGCAATCTTCACTGCGCGCACTGCTTCGTGTCCTCCGTCAAAGAGGGCCGCGACATCTCCTACACCGACCTGGTCGAAAAGGTCATCCCTCGTCTGCGGCGTGCCCGAGTCGAGCGGATCACCCTCACCGGCGGCGAGCCGTTCGTACATCCCGACATCATGGAAATCTGCCGCCACATCGCCGCCCTCGGGATACCGGTAGGGATCTGCACCAACGCCACCCGCACCTCTGATGAGCAGATCGCCGAGCTGGCGGCCATGGGCAACGTTCACGTCAACGTGAGCCTGGACGGATTCCGGCCGCAAAGCCACGGCAAGTTCCGGGGTGACGTCGCCTCCTTCGACCTCACGGTGGCAACCGTCCGCAAGTTCGCCGAGGCCGGACTGCTGCAAGGGCTGCTGTCCACCCCGAATGTGCTCACCGACGTCGAGGAGTTCACGGTGCTGTGCGAGTTCGCCGTCGAAGTGGGCGCCGCCTACGTGCTGATGAACCCGCTGTCGTCGATGGGCCGGGGAGTGAAGAGTCAAGGCCGGATGGCCGCGGCCGACGGCAAGATGCGGGCCATCCGTGAGACCACCGAGCAGTTCCGGGAACGCGGCGTGGACCTGGTCCACATCCGTTTCCCCAACGACGACCGTCCCCTCGCCGGGTGCGACGCGGGCAAACTCGTGTACGTCTTCGCCGATGGTGCCACGGCGGTGTGCCCCTACTTGGTCTTCGCCGCTCGAACCCCGCAATCGCGCTACTCCGATGATGACTTCCTGGTGGGCAACATCCTGGACGGTGATGTCTGCGGGCCGCTGGACGACTACGACCTGGCCGGGACACTCCAGATGGGCACCAACGCCACCTGTGGGTCGTGCTCCCTCAACGGCTCCTGCGGTAAGGGCTGCCCTGCTGCGGTGATCTCGCGGGGGTTGGCGATCGGGGACGTGGATGCCGAGCAGTGCCCCATGCCTGATGACCGGCCGCTGCTCCAGATCGGCCGGCGATCGGCATGAGCGCCCCGCTGTTCATCGCCGTGGAAGGCCCGAACGGGGTCGGTAAATCAACCTCGGCGGCGCTGCTGGCCAAACGGCTCACCGAACGGGGAGCAGCCGTCCATCTGACCACCGAACCGTCCGACACCCCCCTGGGGCGGCTCGTGCGCTCCAGCGAATCGGGGTTGGCCGGGCGGGCGCTGGCCCTGGCCATCGCGGCTGACCGGGCCGCCCACCTCGATGCCGAAATTCTGCCCGCCTTGCAGAGCGGCCGAGTGGTGATCAGCGATCGCTACGTCCAGTCCTCCCTGGTCCTGCAACGGCTCGACGGGGTGGAAGTGGCCGAGATCTGGCGCTACAACGCCTTCGCCCGGCCACCGGACATGTCGTTCTACCTCCAACACGACCCGGCGATCATTCGGACCCGGTTGAATGAACGCCACGTCAACTCCCGGCTTGAACGTGTCGGGACGCCGGAGCGGGAGCTGGAACTGTACGAGGCGGCGTTCCGATCCCTCGGACGGCGCGGATGGCGGCAGTTCCGCATCGACTGCCGCGACCTGGACCCTGACGGCGTCGTCACCGCGATGATCAACCGGCTCGACCTGCTGGCCACCTGAAAGGGCGAACCATGTTCTCCATGCTCACGGTCAACATCGGCGCGGCATCACGTGACCGCGCTGAGCGTATGCTCGGCTGGCTCGCATCCCGGCCCGAACACGTCTTCCTGCTGACCGAAACCAGCGCGGGAACCGGCACCACCTACCTGCTCGACCAGTTCCGGCAGGCCGGATGGGCAGTGATCAACACTCCCGATGTCGGCGACCGAGGCGCCGCCCTGGTCAGCCGGATACCGGTCGTAGACCAGGCACCGCCACTGCGCGAGGTGGCCATTCCCGGCCGAGTCGCCGCCGCCCTGCTGGACACCCAGCCCGCCACCTATGTCGTCGCGCTGTATGTGCCATCCCGGGATCGCAGCCAAGCCAAAACCGAACGCAAACAGAGATTCATCGGCTCTGTGGTGGACGCCCTCGCCGAACTACCCGCCGACTACCGCGACCATCTGGTGCTCGGTGGCGACTACAACGTGATCACCCGCACCCACCGGCCCCTTCACCCGGGCTTCCTGCCGTTCGAGTTCGCGTTCCTGGACACCCTCCAGGAGCACGGGCTGGCCGACGCCCACGCCCAATGCCAGCCCGACTCCCAGCCCTACAGCTGGATCGGCCGGACCGGAGACGGCTACCGCTACGACTACCTCCACGTAGGCAAGGCCCTGGCCGACCGCATCAGCTCCTGCGCCTACCTACACGAAACACGCGACCAGTCCTTGACCGACCACGCGGCCCAAACCCTGACACTGCACATCGACGCCACCATCCTGGACACCGGGGAGATAGCCGAGCCCAGGGATATCCCGTTGTTCTAGGCCGGGGCCAGCGCCGCGCGCACCAGCGAATCGTAGGTATCGGCGGTCCGTTCCAGCTCCACGCCAAGAGATCGGGCAAAGGCGTCCAACCGCTCTTGAGCAACGGCGCCGGACTCGCCCGCGTCGAGAACCTTTTCGATCTCCAAGAACAATCCGGCGTGCTCGACCTCGTCCACGCACAACTCCATCCCGGCCATCTGGACGGTCCGCCGGGTCTTCACGATCCGTACGGTCGGACGAAAACCCATCTGAATGATCGCCTGGTGCATCTGGTCGCGATCAGCGACCTCCGATTCATGCTCCAGACAGGCCAGCTCGTTGGCCAGCGGCGTCTTCACCGTGAACAGATGCCGGCCGTCCTGGGTACGGAGACGAGCGAACGGCACACCGATCTTGGATTGGCCGTAAGACCAATCCGCGCGCGCGTACGCTTGATCGTCCTGGGTTATCGGAGCGGAGAGAACCAGTCCGCGTTCAGCGAGGGATTGTTCCAAGGCGGGCAGGTCACGCAACCGGTACTTGACCTCGATCTCCTGCACTCCCGGCCACCCCTTCATCACCACCCACTCCTGTCACGGGAGCTTAGCGGGGCTGGACTCTCGACACGGAAGAATCCCTGGCACGAGCCGGAGGATATTGCTGTTGCTGCCCGTGGGGTTAAGGAATGTCCCCAATTGGGGAGAAGATCTCATCTCCACCGATCTCAAACGATCGATGCCAGGAAACCGTTCACGTCTGCCAGCAACGCCGTGATCACCGCATCCCGCTCCACAAGCGAGGCCCGAAGCTCGTCAACGGCAGCCAGCAGCTCCTCACGGCTGAGCTACTGGGGGCCGGACACAAGCTCAAACTACGAGCCTTGCCACACCATCCACGATCCCTGCGAAACCGGCGCGTCTAC
Organism: Acrocarpospora sp. B8E8; assembly: GCF_039871605.1. Taxonomy (NCBI): domain Bacteria; kingdom Bacillati; phylum Actinomycetota; class Actinomycetes; order Streptosporangiales; family Streptosporangiaceae; genus Acrocarpospora; species Acrocarpospora sp. B8E8. The sequence goes on from NZ_JBDPLV010000078.1 coordinate 7,613, forward strand.
CCCAAACCCGACACGATCAGTAATGGGCGTGAATGGATGCAAGTATTTCCTTGGGACTCGAAGTGATGGGCTTATCTCGTCGGAGTTGGTCTCCGCTCGCTCATCAACCCCGAGGGTCTCCGGGCAACTCGGCAGCTGATCACATCAGTGAGTAGTTCGGTGCCTTGCGACAGGATCTGGTCCAAGTTGCGAGTGTGGACGTCCCGGTAACTCATCGCCACAAGGCCCTCAAACCGCGACGTGCCCTGGCCAGCGGGCCGAGGTTGGTTCCGCCGGAATACCGTTCGATCCGCTGTTGGTCGCGTTCACGGTTGTCGGCGATCTCGCCTGGCGAGTAGCGGCGGCTCCAGTGCACCTTGCTCTTGTGGATCCAGTAGTGCGATTGACAGGACAACCCCCAATTGCCGATCGAGGGGGCCAACGACGCCTTCTCGCCGTCGTAGGTCAGCGACCACTGCGCCGGTGACAGCGGGGTGATGACCTCCTGCCCGCAACCGCAGCAGCACAGGTGGCCGCAGGTGCGGTAGGGGATCGAGATGTACAGCACCCCTTGGCTCATCGCCGCAGGGAAGCTCTCGGTGAATTCCGGACGAAGAGACTCGACTACAGTCACGGCAGGTCCTCGCTGGCGATTTCGTTGGTGATCACCGAGTAGGTGGCGAAGCCCTCATCGGTCACGTCCGCGTAGATTCCGATGTGGCGCTTCCAGCGGCTGACCGCGAGGACCGCGTTGAGCGCGTTCAGGTCGGCGGTCTGGATGTTGCGGCCGTAGTCGTCGCGTTCGGGTGCCGGGGCAGGGATCCGCTGGCGCGCTTGTGTGCGGCGCCCCGGCAGGCTAGTCGAGACTCGCAGGAGTCCCGTGAGTCGGCCGTCGATCTCCTCGATGCCCATGCCGACATCGATGAATGGCACGTCACGGTCCTCCAGCCAGTCCATAACGGCCGGCTTGCCCGCGGCGTCGTCCGATGCGAGGAACACGAAGGTCGCTCCGGACAGGACAGCAAGGTTGTCCTCGTCGAGGTACTGCTCGCAGGCGGTGATACCACGGTGCATGTTCGAGTAGATCGAGGCGAAGTAGGCGGCCTTGTTCGGGCGGCCGCGCAACGTGTCAAGAGTCGCCGCACCCGGTGCCCGGAATGCGTTGTGGTTGTCGAAGGTGTCGCCATCGATAAGGAGAATCGCGTCGACCTCGGTCTTGGCGACCTGGTCGAGGATGTAGCTCCCGGTCCCTCCGAGGCCGACGATTACGATGCGGTGGCCGCGGTATCGCCGGTTGACGGCGGCGAGCCCGGCACGCGAGGTGGCGGTGTCCCGGTAGACGAACGGAGTGTCGTCGTCGACATCCTGCCAGGCCGCACCCGGGGTGGGCGTGACCGAACGGTCGATCGCCTGTGCCTGGTCGGCGATGATGCGCGAGTAGGCCGTGACCTTTGAGTACTCGTCGGGGTACCCGGCCGGCCCAGGCTTGCTGGAGAGCATGAAGTCCGCCTGGAGTCCATCGGCGATCGCGCGAACCTCGGGGTTGGCCATCGGGAGCTTGCGGCCATGCTCGTCGCACGGCACCGACCCTCCGAACCAGATGCGGTGGTCGGTGCCGGAGACGACGCGGTCTCCGCTGACGGTCACCGGATAGGCGAGGAACCCGTACTCGATGGTCCGCGTCTCGCTGATGTACGGGATGTGTCGGACGATCAGATGCCCCGCCTGCTCGACGACGTCGTAGCCGTCGTCGAGCAGGCGGGACAGGTCGGGATCACGACTGAGAGGTGCGGATGACATCGAAGACCATTCCGTTTTTCACGTTCACGCTGCGACCTGCCGTCAGGCTGCCCGACCCGTGGCCGTCGTGGCCCCGGCTGTACCGGACCGTGTAGGTGTTCTGCTCGGTCGGCGGCTGGCCGGGGTAGGCGAGCTCGACGACCTGCTCGAAGGTGATGGCCTTCGACTCCCAGGGGCGCGAGCGGGTGTTGACGATGATCGTGACGGGCCGGGGCCCGCGGTCGTCCTGCGGCATCGGAATCCTCACTATGGCGTGCGACGAGGCTGGCCACACCTACGCCAGATGTCGACCAGTGCTCGAAATTTCGAGCACTGCTACCCTAGCAGGGGTGACCGACATTTTGAGCAGCACGGGAAGTTAGGGGCGGCGATGAGCGGAAGCCCGAGCGTGGACGTCAAGGTCCTGCACGCGGCAATGGACGCCGCACGGGCGGAGAAGGGCCTGTCGTGGCGGCAACTGGCCAAGGAGATCGGGGTGAGTGCGTCCACGATCTCTCGCATGGCCAACGGGTTGAAGCCCGATGTCACGGCGTTCGCGGCGATGACGACGTGGCTGCGCATGCCGGCGGAGGCCTTCTATGTGACCTCGACACCACAGAACCAGGAGGAGGAGCCGGAACTCGTGGCGTCGCTGGTGCCGTTGTTGCGGGCGCGCCGCGACCTTACTGAGAACGACGTGGCCTATCTCGAGGAGGTCCTCGCCGCCGCCGCCAGGCGATTCCGCGCGGAGCGCGGCGCTCGGAGCCGCTGAAATGCGCTGGACACAGGCATTGATGCGGGAAGCCGCCCAGGAGGAACGAGCCGAACTCCGCCTGCGTCCGACCGATCCGTTCGACCCGTACGCGCTCGCCGACGCTCATGGCATCGACGTCTACACCCTCAGCGAACTGCGCGGCTTCGGAATCGGCATCAGAGCCTTCAGCCACTTCACGGTGGACGACTCGTCAGCTTGGTCCGCAGCGTTGGTGCCCTTTGGAACGGCGCGGGTCATCATCGAGAACGAGTCGCATGCCCTGGTACGCCGCCGCTCGAACATTGCGCACGAACTAGGCCACCATCTGCTGGAACACCCCTTCGACGATGTGATCTTTGGAGAAGATCATAAGCGGCAGTTCAACGAGCAGCAGGAGAAGGAGGCGAAGTTCATGGCCGGTGAACTGCTGATCCCGCTCGCCGCGGCCGCGCGCATGGCGTTCGACGGCTGGGACAACGCGCGTGTCGCGGCAACGTTCGGGGTGAGCACGCAGTTCGCGCAGATGCAGATGAAGGGGCAGCGCGTGCGAGCTCAACGAGCCGCGAGCAAGTACGGGTTCCGGGCGCCAGCGGCTCGCTCACAGAGCTGAGGGGTATACCCGGCACGCGGCGGGCAGAGAACGGCGCCGGGACCGGCTCCAGACGCCAGGTTAACGGAGCTCGTGATCAAATACCCGCACGCGAAGCGATGATCAAATTAGCCGGCCTTGTGCTACCTGTAGTGCTCCAACTCACGCATAGTGCTTGAGCTGCAACGACACGACAGTTCGAGTCCAGCCGCTAAGCATCCGCTCAAAACTTAGTTGAGCGCTTGCTCAGAAGAGAGTGATCAGCACTTGAATAACTCCAGCTCAGCGTAGGTGGACGAATTTTGGCACTCACACGGCCGGGTGGGCACGTACCGAGAGGCATCCCGCATGTGGAGGGCCTATGGCAGGATCTTCACGGCGGGCGGAGCTGACATCTGTAGGCTCGGGGTGCCGACATAGATATCTCTCGCGTCGCCTGTTTCATGAAGTGCGGCTTGCTCGATACGGAGGATGGGCTGGTTCATCCGCAGCGTGGACATCGAAGCCGGTCGGCATCACAGGCAGGGCATCTTCGGCGTTGAACAGACCGAACTTTCCTTGTTCCTCCTCGCGCTTCTGCTGGCGCTGGCGGCGAGCTCGGTCCTGCAGGGCTCCCTGTTGTTTCTGGGCCTTGCTGTACATCCATTTCATGATCTTGTCGCCGACCTCATGATCCGTCGCGAAGATCATGTCGAAGATCTCGCTGCCCGAAGTGTTCTTGACCTTGAAAACCCGGGTGACTTTGTAGCCGAGATCCTTCTGCAAACGCCACCTCATCAAGTTGGTGAGTTCGGCCCGGAACTCGGTCGCGGACAGACGGCCGGAGCGGGTGGCGGACAGGGCTTCCTGCCATTGGTCGGTACCGAACATCAAGCTCATCTGACAGGCGACGTTGTCGTCGATCAGTTCCTGGCGGAGTCGTAAGCCGCGGGGGAGTAGTCCGCTGGCGCATAGCAACCACAGTTCAGCCTTCGGCTTGCCCTGCCGCTTGAACCTGGCTAGGTGCTCCAAGGTCGCCCACTTCACTTCAGTGGACTGCTGGTCGAGGAAGGCGAAGGTCGGTGCCCAGTTGAGAGGGCGCAATCCCTGCAGCACGCTCTCGACTTCGTCGTTACAGTCACCCGGAATCACCCGAAAGTCTCTGCCTGGATACTCCGCCTGTAGGTTTTTCTCAAGTGCAGTGGCATGACCGGGCATCTCGAAGAATTTCAGCACACTAAACGGTGGTGAGGTGTCCAATGCGCGGCGGGCGGATCCTCGGATCATGTGTCGGGTCGGTTCGCGGCTCACGTTGTCGGGCTGACCAGCAAAGAGATCGAGGTAGACGGTAGTTCCGGCCTTCCTCGTCGCGTTAGCGAAGCCAGTCAGGTATCCGGAAAGAATGTCGAGTTTCTGTTCGGTCCACCAGCCCCACTCGCGCGCCATCATGTCTCCTCGCTGTTGGCGATCTAGACATGAAATATCTCAGGAACGGTCCAGTGTCCAGAGATTACGACTTAACGTGCCAAAGGTGATCTATCCCTGTGTGGCCATGGCAAGTACGGGCATTTGGTCCCAGTTGCGTCCTTCCAGGTGCCGCCCCCCCTGCTTTGGTGTCCGCCCTCCCCATTGCTTGAAAAAGAATGGAACATCATTTCGAATGCACTGGTCGCGGATATCGAGCACCCAGTTTGGATCCAGCGGGCGATGACCATGCCCCGACTCGCCTCCTGCGATGACCCATCCGATCCCGTCTAGCTTGAGACTAGTGAGCGGGCCTAGGAGCGGCTCGCAGGACAGGAATCGGACTGCCGCAGGGACGGCCCGAAGGTCAGCTACTCGGTAGAGCGCCTTGCTGTCCTCCACCGAGACCCCCATCCAGAGGTTCGGGGGCCAGTCGAGTTTGCCGGCGAGCTTCCGCAGCCGGGATGACCGCTTGGTGAGCACTTGATAGGTGTGATGGGGTGTATCGGCCATTACCGCGAACACGTCTTTGATGAAATCCAGCGGTACTTTCGCGTGGAACAGGTCGCTCATCGAGTTCACGAAGACCACCCGCGGTGTTCGCCATGTGTACGGCTGGCGGAGCGCGGGAGGGTGCACTGTCAGGCCGAATCCCGGACCTGACGTCCGCGGATCGCCGTCGTTTTGGTACTTCTCAGCACCCATGGCCTTCAGTCGTTTGGCCAGCGTCAGGGCGTAGCAGTTGTCACAGCCTGCCGAGATGCGGTCGCAGCCGGTCGTGGGATTCCACGTGGCTTCGGTCCACTCGATGCTCGTTCGCTCAGCCATGGTTGCCTCCCTGCACTTCAGCCTCTCCCAGTTTCACGATCTACACCAGGCAGGTGATAAAATTTTATCGGTATTAATTTATCACTCATGGTGGTCTTGGTGCGTCCTGGACGAAGAAAGCGTGAGGCCAGTCGCTATATCGACCAGGCCGCGCGACTGTCGATGCGACTACGCGAACTGCGCGAGCAAGCACAAATGACACAGGCGGACCTGGCCGTACAGGCGCAGGTCTCAGAGGCGACCGTCCGGAAGATCGAGCAAGGCAAGGTCATCGAGCCCGGATTCTTCCTCGTGATGGCCCTTCTCAAGGCGCTTGGTGCCACGCCTGCCGCTCTGGATTGACAACTGGTGGGGCTCAAGAACACGAATCGTCTCCAGCGCTGAACCGCATGAATGATCTTTTCGGCAGGCACAGGACGCCCAGGTCAGCGTGGTGGGGCGCCAGGGATCGAGCCCTGAGCCTACGGATCAAAAGTGCGCGGTGTTGTGCCCTAACGCGTGCACACGAGCAACCATTAGCCGCCCCGCCTGGCATTACCGGACCGCGATGACGCGCTTTGACCATCGATCCTACGCTGAACAGACGCTTTCACCCCGGCTTCGCTTCGGCGACCCATAAGCTCCGATCGGGATATGGACCATGGTGAATCACGTAACTCGGCATCCGCCAACACGATCTACTCGACAGTCTCCGCAGGGGTACAGATCGACATGGTGGCTGACCTGGCCGGATTAGTCGGCACCTGAAGAGCTCGACGTCACGAGGACGATCGTGGCGGCAGCGCGGACTCATGTATCACATCTCCGGGCTTGACCACGTGGCACATCTTGTCCAGCAGGTCGCTGTGCTCCTTGCAGAAGTCGGTGTGGGCTGGTTCAAGGCCGACGTTCGTTAACGCCGATTCCAGCGCAAGCTGTATCTCCCAGGCACTTAGCCGACTGCTCAAGAAGACGATGGACTGCACCGCATCGGGCGTTGCAGGCCCTCCGTGGGTGATCGAATCTCTGATCCGTTCCAACCGATCGGTCAGGCAGGTCCATTGGTGGTCGAGATGGGCACGCCACCTTTTGAAGGCCTCAGGGTTGTCCAACCGCGTACTCAGTGCGCGCAGGCGCCGTCTGACGTGGTGGCGTTCGGGATAGATGTCGATCAACTCGGTCAGCGCGGCCCGGGTGGTCCCGGGAATCATGCCTATCCATCCGAAGTTGCTTTTGTCCAGCGTGGAGACGGCGACGGCCTGGCGCCGCTTGTACGCTTGCTGATCCAGCCCGTCGGGTTCGCAGCCGACGGCGTGCCTGATGGTGTCGAGCAGATTTTCGTGGATAGATCGCACGATCCAGGCGGATTTCAGGAACGCGGACAGGTGCTCGTGCCACTTTGCAGTGCCGACGCGCGAAGCAACGGTTTCGATCGCCCGTACGTTTGCGATCACCTGCGTAAGCGGCGCCTGCAGTTGGGCGGCCTGCCACCAGTGCAGGAGGTCGACGGCTTCGGCGAGGCGAGCGTCGTCGATTGAGGTGGCGCTGTCGATGCGCTGCCAGAAGGCTTTCATCTGCATGAAGACCGCTGACTGGCGCGGATGATCCAGAGGCCGATTTACAGTACCGGCGTCGAGCTCGATGAACTCTTCGGCACCGTGCGTCTCGCTGATGTGCTTGTGCCCAGGGGCCAGCCGCCAGTAGCTGCTGTCGATGCCGGCGTGGAATCTCCCGACCGCCACCAGCGCTTCGACCCGGACGCGGGCCACGGAGACCGGATCGGCGTAGACGCCCTTGTGAAGAAGGACTCGGACGGTGACGACGCCTATCTTGTGAGGCATGGTGGCTAGGAATTCGCCGTCATTCCTGGTCCAGTTCGTGGCGTGGGAGCTGCACTTGGCTGAAGCAGCTTCGGCTTCGTCGGGCACATACTGGCTGGAGTAGAACGTAATGTCCCCTAGCGAAGCGAATAGGACGGGCATGCTCGCCTTCTCGTAGGCCAGCCACACCGCGTGCTGGCTCGGCGTTGCGGGAAGCGCAAGGAACCGCTCGCACAAGGTCTTGCGCTCGTCTAGCGTCAGGCCGACCGGTGCCAGCGGGCTTTCATCCTTCCCGACGACGGGCGGGGCAGGGTCGCCCAGGCAGGCCCTCATCTCGGTCACAGCCCATGCGTCGTCGGCCAGGGCACTCGACAGGATGCGGATGAACGCGCTCCCCCATTTGAGGTTGTGGCCAGCCAGTTGTGCAAGCGCGAGGAATAGGTCCCGGGGCACCGCGATCGCCTCTGCCGAGGTTCTCCGGGTGCTGATCTTGGCCCACAGGTCCCGCCACGCCGCCTGGAGTACGCGGTGGTCGAGGAGTCTGTCGGCGAGGTTCTGCAGTGCAGATCTCGCGGGTTGTTTGTCGCCCGACCCGTCGCGGCGAAGCGGCATAAGGCGAGCGTCGACGGTCTTCAACTCGACGGTCAGCGTGGCCGTGACATGGGTTCCCATGCCATGGTTGACCGCGTGGTCGTAATCCCGCATTGCCGACTGCAATGCCGCCGCGTGGAGAGGGTCGAAGTTCCGAGCGTCGTTCAACCACGACGTGAGTTCGGCGACGGCCGCAGGGAAGGTGAGCAACGCTGGTTCTGACCAGCGGTTCTGCGGAGCCTTCAGGGCCATCCGTACTTCATGTGCGGTGTCGGACGGTACATCTTCGCCCCATACCGGCACATGTCCTCCTTAGGTTGCGGATGTTGCACCTAGAGTGACAGAGGCAGGGGGTGCCCAGCGACCGAATTGCCCTTGCGATCTGGTGGACGCCGACATGTTGCTGTCAGCCGGTTTGATCGCCAAAGGGCCGCCTGGGCCGACACTGCGCCTGCCAATAATTCCATCCGCCCAGGGCATGGCCTTGCAGGGCTTCGCTTTGGCGTACGTCAGCTTCGACTTCCGAAGAAGAGTGAGTGCGGCAGGATGACCGGGCGCGTTCCTTCGCCTGGCCTATCTGACCGTCACGACCCTTTGCTGCAACCCGGCAAAAGGGGGCAAACGCGACCGCTACCAAACATGAATGATCTTCATGTGCCCAAGATCTGGCGTACGATCGCTCTTCGAGCACCCCGGAGATCAAATACCACTCGGCCGAGCTGATCGTCTACGAGTATCCGCAGGTCAAAGGGCTAGAAATGGTGGGGCGCCAGGGATTCGAACCCTGAACCTACGGATTAAAAGTCCGGAGCTCTGCCGTTGAGCTAGCACCCCTTGTCGTTGCAGGGTACAGCGAGTCGTACCCGCGACGCGACGCGCTTTCCCTGTGATCAGAGTACCGGCAACCCTCACCGATAGGCAGGCAGACCCGTCAGTGCCTCACCGAGGACCAACGTGTGGATCTCCTGCGTGCCTTCGTAGGTCAGTACGGACTCCAGGTTGTTCATGTGCCTGATGACCGGATACTCCAAGGTCACGCCGTTCGCCCCCAGAATCGATCGCGCCTGCCGAGCGATGTCCAGCGCGGCTCGTACGTTGGCGAGCTTGCCGAAGCTGACCTGCCGCGGCGAGAGTTCCCCCGCGTCCTTCAAGCGTCCGAGATGCAGGGCGGTGAGCCCGGCCTGGCCGAGGCTGACGGCCATCCAGGCGAGCTTCTCCTGGGTGAGTTGGAACCCCCCGATGGGCTTGCCGAACTGGACGCGGGTCTTCGCGTAGTCGATGGCGGCTTCCAAGCAGGCACGCCCAGCGCCCACAACCCCCCACAGGATGCCGAACCGGGCTTCGGAGAGGCAGGACAGCGGCCCCTTCAGACCGGTGACTCCAGGCAGAACCGCGGAAGCGGGCAGGCGCACATCGTCGAAGTAGAGCGACGACGTCACCGAGGCTCTCAGGGACAGCTTGCGGTGGATCTCGGGGGCGCTGAAGCCGGGCGTGGACGTCGGAACCACGAACCCCCGGACTCCTGAATCCGTCTGAGCCCACACGATCGCGACATCCGCGATCGAACCATTAGTGATCCACATCTTCGAGCCGTTGAGCAGCCAGTCGCCCGAAACATCCTGTTTCGCGTGAGTACGCATCCCCGCCGGATCCGACCCATGATCCGGCTCGGTCAACCCGAAACACCCGATCGCTTCCCCGGAAGCCATCCGCGGCAACCACTCCGCTTTCTGCTCCTCCGACCCATATCTCCAGATCGGAAACATCGCCAGGGACCCCTGAACCGATACGAACGACCGCAACCCGGAGTCGCCGGCTTCGAGTTCACGGCACGCCACCCCGTACGAAACCGCGTCAAGCCCGGCGCAGCCGTACCCGGACAAATGCATCCCGAGCATCCCCAGCGATCCCAGCATCGGCGCAAGTGAGGAAGCGGGAAATGTCCCCTCCTCGAACCAGTCGCCAACCCCGGGTAGCACGTGTTCCCTGACGAAACCCTGAGCCGTGTCCCGGACCATTCGCTGTTCGGGGGTGAGCTGGTCGTCCAGGTTCAGCAGGTCCATGGGCCCAGGGTATCCGGGGATCATCGGGGTTGTACCAGGGGCAATCCCGATGTGCGTATGCCCACAAGAAGGGCAGAGTAAAGGGCATGAACGAGATGACGACCAACGGTTCGGTCAAACAGCTCCGTCGTCGTAAGGACGGCAAAGTCATCGCCGGGGTTTGCTCCGGCGTTGGCCACTACGTCGGGATCGACCCCAATATCCTCCGGGTCGGCCTCGCCATCGCGTCGCTCTTCGGCGGTCTGGGTGTCGGCATCTACGCGGTGGCGTGGCTGCTCATCCCGGACCAGGGCAAGGACGCCTCGATCGTCCAGGACCTGATCGAGAACAACAAGGACAAGCCGGTCTGGCAGGACACTCGCTCCAAGGTTCAGGAAACCTGGTCAAAGGCCATGAACCAGCAGAGCAAGCCGGCCGCGCCGCCCCACGACCCCTACGCCCACCACCCCTACAACCACCCCAAGGCGGACGACAAGCTCTAAGCTGCCCGGACCTTGGCGATGATCTCTGTACGGGACTCGGTCCAGGTCATGGCCAGCACGGCCGCGACGGACAGACCGGCTGCTCCGGCCAGCGCGACCACCGGCTCGGGGCCGAGTTCCTGGGCGAGCGCGCCTCCGATCAGGATGCCGACGCCTTGCGCGGCCAGCAGGCCGGACTGGACGAGACCGAACGCCTGCCCCCGCCGTTCCGGGGGCACGCATTGGACGAACGCGGCATTCGCCGCAAGCTGGTACGCCCCACCAATCCCCGACAGAATCCATAGCAGGAGCACGATCTCCAGCGGCGGCCGCATCGCGCACAGGATCAGCGGCGCGCAGGTCAGCATCGACATCCACCCCATCGCCCGGAGCCGTCCCGATGGTGTGACAAATCGGCTGAAAAGGAACGCTCCAAGCACGGTTCCGGTCGGCATCGCGGCCATCAGCAGCCCGCTGATCACGGGCACCGGTAAACGCCCGTCGTCCAGTTCCGCCGCGTACGGCACCGCAATCCCCTCCGGAAGCACGTAAAAGCCGCACAGCCAGGCGAACAGCACCAACGTTCGCAATCGTCGGTCGCCGAAGACCAGACGGGCGCCGGCCCGGGTCATCGTCCACATCGACGGCAGGTTCCCGTCCGCGACGGCGGGCGCGACGCGGCGCCGTACCCCCGCGACCAGGATCAGCGCCGAGGCCAGGAAGGTGGCGCAGTCCAGCGCCAGCGCCCGGTACGGCCCCAGCCCGGCGATCACCGCCCCGCCGGCGGCGAAGCCGAGCATCTGGACCGCCTGGTTCGTCATGTTCTGCAGGGCCGAACCCATGACATAACGATCGCCTTCTAAGATCTCCGGCAGCAGGGCGGCCCGCGCGGCCGAGAACGGCGCGCTGAGCAGCACGACCAGGAACACCAGCGCGCAGAGCACCCCGAACGGGGTGCCCGGAATCGCCATGATCGCGACAAGACCGGCACGGAGCAGGTCGCACAGGAGCATGACGCGGCGGCGCGGGAAACGGTCGGCGAGACCGGCCAGCAGCGGGCCGCCGATGATCGGCGGCAGGTAGGTCAGCGCGTAGACGGCCGCGGTGGCCAGCGGCGACTGGGTACGGTTGTACACAAGCACGGCCAATGCCACTTGGGCCAGCTGGTCGCCCAGAAGCGACATGGCCTGCCCAAGCCACAAGGCCCGGAACTCGCCGATCCTGAGGACTTCGCCGTAGGTTGCCTGGCGTTCGGGCGGACGGCGGTGCCGACCCGGTAGCCGGTCGGGCTTGGTGGCCGCCATTTCTCTCCGCTGAGCTTGCAGGACTGCACCTGACAGACCGTGTTCAGTATGTCACCTACAGTGCCTACCGCGCTCGCGAATTGCAACCCCGCGACTACCATCCGAGTTCGTGCAGCCGCTTGTCGTCGATGCCGAAGTGATGGGCGATCTCGTGGACGACGGTGATCTGCACCTCTTCGACCACGTCATCCTCGGTTTCGCAGATCTCCAGGGTCGGATTTCGGTAGATCTCAATTCGGTCGGGCAGCACGCCCGAATACCAGTCGCCGCGTTCGGTCAGCGGAATGCCGGTGTACAGGCCGAGAAGGCCCTGTTCTGGCGGATCATCCACAACCACCACAACGACGTTGTCCATCACCTTTGCGAGCTCTGGCGGGATCGTGTCCAGCGCTTCGGACACGAGCTCTTCGAATCTGTTCCGCGAGACCTCGATCACAGTGTCAAATCTACTTGGCCGCGCATTTCAGGGTAGACATGAAGGACGTGGAGCTCACCAACATCGCCCGCCGCCTTGCCAAGGGCCGGACGGCACGGATCCTGGCGATAATCATGGTCGCCCTGGCCGGCGCCTGGCTGGGGCTGTCCTTCGGCGCGTCCGCCCAGACCGCCGTCGGCCCCGCAGACATCGGCATGACCCTGCAACCCGCCTGGGGCGGCGAAACCGTGATCGACGTACGCCCCCTTGGCACGCTCCGATTCGCCACCCATAGCGGTCCGGTACGGCTAGGCATCAGTATCGATGCCGTCCATCCGGATGTGGCCCAGCAGATCCTGCAGAATCCCAAATGGGCCGATCGCCTGCCTCAGACCATCGAGACCGATCTGGTCAAGGGCCTCCGCCAGCTGATCATCCGAGCGGTGGTCTGCGCCGTCCTGGCCGGATTCCTGGCCGGGCTGATCGTCTTCCGCAGGCTCTCCCGGGCCGCCTGGACCAGCGGCGTCGCGTTCCTCGCGGTCGCGGCCCTGGGCGCCACCTCGGCACTCACCCTCAACCCGCGCTCGATCTCCGAACCGAAATACACCGGTTTGCTGACCGGCGTGCCCTCGCTGGTCGGCAACGCCCAATCGATTGTCACGAAATTCTCCGAATATCGCGGACAGCTCGCCAAGCTTGTGACGAACGTCTCCCAGCTCTACGAAGCGGGCTCAACCCTGCCGATCTACGAGCCCGACCCTGACACCATCCGCGTGCTGCACGTCTCCGACCTGCACATCAACCCCGTGTCCTGGAACGTGATCCACTCCCTCAAGGATCAGTTCAAGGTCAACATGATCATCGACACCGGGGACATCAGCGATCATGGCACCGCCGCCGAGAACCGCTTCGTCGAGGAGATCGGCCGCTTGGGCGTGCCCTATGTCTACGTACGCGGCAATCACGACTCCCGCGAAACCGAAGAAGCCGTCGCCAAGCAGAAGAACTCCATCGTCCTCGACGGAACCTCCGCGGAAGTCAAGGGCCTGCGCATCTACGGCGTAGGCGACCCACGCTTCACACCCGACAAATCCGTAGAGGTCGACTCCGATCCGGCCAGTCTCACCAACCTTGGCCGCTCCCATGCGGTACGGCTTGCGCCCCCCGAATGGCCACGAAGCTCCTCAACCTCCGCGCCCGACAACATTCCCGCCGACATCGTCGCCGTCCACGACCCCACCGTCGGCCGCGGTTTCAGCGGCTCCGTCGCGCTTGTCCTCGCCGGCCACACCCATGCTCGCGCCACCGAACTGCTCTCCACCGGAACCCGGGTCATCGTCCAGGGGTCGACCGGCGCGGCCGGCCTGCGGGGCCTCGAACACGCCGAGCCGACTCCCCATCAGGCGTCAGTTCTGTACTTCAGCAAAGACACCCATCGGCTTCAGGCCTGGGACGACATCACCGTGGGCGGCCTCGGCGAGCAGTGGATCCAGTGTGAGCGTCATATCGAGCCCGACCCAGGTCGTACAATTTTCCCAGAGCCAGGGAACGTCCCGTCGCCATCGGGAACGATCAGTGGCACGCCGTCGCCGATCGCTTTGGCATCGAGGGCTAACGTCCCCTATGCTTCAGAGGTCTCCGACGGAAGACGGCACGGAACAGGGACGATCCCCCCGGGGACAATCCCCTGAGCCCCCATCGTCTAGCGGCCTAGGACACCGCCCTTTCAAGGCGGCGGCACGGGTTCGAATCCCGTTGGGGGCACGGGCTCACCGGAAAAAGGCAGGTCGAAGACCTCGCAGAAACTGGTAAGCTAGGCAAGCCGCACAACACGGAAGAAAAACTTCCGGACATAGAGGTCCTGTAGAGCAGTTTGGAGTGCTCGCCACCCTGTCAAGGTGGAGGTCGCGGGTTCAAGTCCCGTCAGGACCGCTCCCGGCGCAAGTCGTCGAGGTCAGGTAGCTCAGTTGGTACGAGCGACCGCCTGAAAAGCGGTAGGTCGGCGGTTCGACCCCGCCCCTGACCACATTAGTTGACCTGCAAAAACACCCCGGACAGTTTCTGTTCCGGGGTGTTTCATCTTCATTGACAGCAACGTCGGCCTGAAATGCCTCGGCTATCTCGGCGTGTTGATGTCCTCCCTGAGCTGGGTCCGCATGGACGCCCCCGAGGAACAACGTCGTGGCGTCATCGACGATGGCCCGAGCGGCTAGGACTCGTAGAGGTCCTTCTCGGTCAGGGCCGGACTGCCGTGGTCGGAGCGTCCCAGGCGGGCCGCGGAACCGAACATGGGTCCACGAGCGCGCTGGATTCCAGCGAACCGTGCAAACCCGAGCGGCTTGGGCACGTCGTCGTAGACGGCCTCCATACCACCCTTGACCGAATACGTCTCGTGCCAGAAACCGGTGCCGCCCGAGTCCCGCAGGAAGTCCAGCCACCACTCCCGATGCGGCTCGGACCGGGCGAAGGCGAGCAGCGACGGCAGGTCCCGCCAGTACTGGCGCATCCCCATGTTCATCGGGAAGAACGAGTAGTACACGGGCTCGTGCAGTAGCAGCCCGTCCGGCTTGCCCGCGACCGACTCACTGATCTTCCGGCCGAAGCTGAAGAAGGTCCGGATCCCGTACAGACGATTCACACGCATGCCGAGGTACAGGACCATGAGATCTGGATAGGCGGACAGATCGACGGTCTGCCGGTTCACGCGAGTGGGCATCCAACGCTCCTTATGGCTCGGGTTATGCATGGGCTGGGTCGGCCGGCAATGTTCGGCGGGTGGTCGTCATCGTGGTGGCCATCCGGCTCGAGTTCGTTACCCAGCAGCCTCAACGTACAAATGCGAACTTGACTAGCACTGAACGAAAACCCAAAAGCAGTGAACAGCGACTTCCTTGTCGGCTGGCGTCTGCGCGTGGGCAGCCGGACCGAACTAGTCGTTTACCGGATTCTCTGCGAGATCCAACGGACAGGCCGCTCCATCACTCGATCGCCACTCTGACCACGGCAAAGCGCTCGATCGCGCCTGCCCGGCGTTCCGCTCTTCCGTTCGGTACGGCCTGTCTGCCGACCCTTCTACGACCAATCCTGGACCAGTAGACTCGGTGCACGTTGCGGTCTAAAACGGGTCGCAAGCGGACAAATCTACAATGCCCATCCGGGAGTCGACAGACGTGACTGGGCGAGCTCATCCCAATCCGCCCGACGGTCCGCTGCGCCTGCAGATCCTCGGTCCCTTGCGGCTGTGGCGCGATGGCGTCGAGCTGGACGCCGGCCCCCGGCAGCAGGCGCAGCTGTTGGCCCTGCTCCTGGCGCGAGCGGGTCACCCGGTCAGCACGAGAGAACTGATCGACCTGATCTGGGCCGATGATGCCCCCGCCAGCGCGCTCAACATCATCCACAAGTACATCGGGGCATTGCGGCGGGTGCTCGAACCCACGGTCCCCGCCCGGGCAGCCGGTACATACCTGCACCGCCGCGGCAACGCGTACGTGTTCAGCGCCGGCCCCGCCACGCTGGACCTCCTCACCTTCCGGGAACTCCTCGAAGCCGCTCAGGTCGCCCTCGCCCGGCAAACGCGCGACGTGGCACTCGACCACTACGTCAAAGCGCTCGGCCTCTGGCAGGGCCCCGCGGGTGACGGACTTTCTTATGAATCGCCCGCGATGCCGATCTTGGCCGCTCTCGACGACGAGTTTCACGTCACCTGCGTGGCAGCGGCCGAACTGGCCGTGTCGTTACATCGACCGGAGCGGGTGATCCCGCCGTTGCAGTTGGCCGCGTCGATGGCACTGTTCCACGAACCCGTACATGCCAGCCTTATCGCCACCCTCGGTGCCGCTGGACGGCAGGCGGAGGCGCTATCAGCGTTCCACGCGGTCCGTGACCGCCTCGCCGAGGAGCTCGGCATCGACCCCGGCCCGGCGCTGCAGGCCGCGCACCTACGCGTGCTGACGCAGACCCCGAGGCCGCCGGTGGTAGCGAGCACGGAGAGTGAGGGTGACCGCGCACCGGCGAGGCAGACAGCGGGACTGGTCGGCCGGGGCGAGGAACTGGGCGTGCTGTGGCAAGCCATCGAGGCGGCGCTCACGGGCCGCTCCGGGCTCGGCATCGTCGAAGGCGAACCGGGCGCGGGCAAGACGCGCCTGCTGGAAGAAGCCGCCGCCGCCGCGGACCAGCGTGGCGCCCTCGTCGTCTGGGCCTCCTGTTTGGAAGGCGACGGAACACCGTCGATGTGGCCATGGGAGCAGGCGCTCACCATTGTCCTCGACAGCCTGCCCGGGTTGGCGCGCGAGAAATGGCTGGCGAGCGAACTCGGTCGCCTCCTCGAATCTCGAGACGATGACGCCGCGCCGCCGCTTTCCGGCAGCCGCGCCCAGTTCCGCTTGTTCGAGCAGGTCGTCACCTTTATCGGCCAGGCCTCGGCGGAACGGCCGATGCTGCTCGTTATGGACGATCTCCAATGGATTGATGCCGCCTCGCTCCAGCTGTTCGGCCACCTGGCGGGTCGGCTACCCACCGGCACCGCGATCATCGGCGCCCTTCGCGACCGTGCACCCACGCCCGGCTCCGACCTTTCGCGGGTACTGGCCGCCGCCAGCCGGCTGCCCAGCCACCGCAGGATCCACCTCGGCCCGCTAAGCCTGACCGACGTGGCCGAACTCATCCGCCGCGAGACCGGTCACGAACCCAGTGCGGACATCGCCCGCAACATCCATGTTCGTACCGCCGGCAATCCTTTCTTCGTCCGCGAACTATCGCGGCTCCTCAGCGACCGTGGCGCGCTCGGCGACGGCGACGCATCGGCCCGAGCCGGGGTGCCATCCACTGTGCGAGACGTCGTCCGCGATCGGATGGCGGGCCTCGACGACAGTGCTCGCCACCTGCTGCGGGTCGCCGCGCTGATCGGCCGCGACGTCGACCTCGGCCTGCTCGCCCGCGCCGCCGACGTCGATATCGCAGAATGCCTCGAATGCCTCGAACCGCTGCGCGCGCTCGGCCTGCTCGAAACAGGGCCGGAGGACCCGTTCTCGTGGCGTTTCGCGCACGACCTGGTTCGCGAATCGATCACGGAGACAACGGCGCAGCTGCGAGCCATCCGGCTGCACCTGCGTGTCGCGGACGCGCTCGAAGAAAGCCAAGCGGACGACGAGTCCATTACCGAACGCCTCGCCTTCCACCTGTGTGCCGCCGGCCCTCTCGCCGACCCGATTCGTACCGTGGAGGCGCTGAAGCGCGCCGGTCGTCGCGCGACGACCAAGCTCGCGTTCGCTGCAGCCGATCGGCACCTGGAAACAGCCGCCCAGATCGCGCGGACCGCCGGGCTCCCGGAACTCGAGCTCTCCGCCCTCTCGCTCCTCGCCATCGCCCCGCGTCGGCAAGCCGGGTTCGGCGGCACAACGTTCGATCTGCTGGAGCGTGCGGAACAGCTGGCCCGCCAACTCGGCCGGGAGGTTGAGGCCGCCGGCCTCCTCTTCGCTCGCCTGTTCGGGGCCTACACCTTCCTGGAGTGGGACCGCTTGCGTCTGGTCCGCCGGCTGTATGAGCAAGGGGAGGCGTCCTCCGATCCGGTCCTCCGCGTGTACGGCCGGCAAGCCTGGGGCCTGCACCAGTGGGACATCGGCAACATCGGCGCGGCATACCGGTTCTTCAATGGGAACAACCCCGCCCTTCTCGAAGGGGTTGTCTCCTCGCATAGCGAGACCCCGATCCGGCGTGATGTCTCGGGTGAGTGGCCCGGCTGGCAGGCCGTCCTGACAGCTCTACACGGTGACGTCGAGAGGGCGGAAGCCATAATCGACAAGTGGAACGGCCCCGACGACTCGTATGCGGTCGCGACCTGGGCCTACTACACCACGATCATCGCTTCGATGGCCGGTGACGCGGACTGGGTGATACGCACGATCGATCGGTGGATGGCCGCGGGCACCGGCCGCGCCGCCGTTCAGCAGGAGCACTACATACGACTGAACTGGTACTGGGCCCGTGCCCTCGCCGGCGATGACCCGGCCGGTATCGCGAGGGAGGCCGAACAGCTCCTGGCCGGGACGCTGGTCGACCCGCCGCGGTGGGGCGTCGCGTACCACCACGGACTGATCGCCGAGATGTGGTTGGCCGCCGGGATGCCGGACGAGGCGGGCATCGCCCTAGACAAAGCGGAGCACGCCCTGGAGGCCTACGGCCAGCGCTACGCCGAAGGACTTGTCCTGCTGCTGCGGGCGCGCCTGCTCCACGCCCGCGGCGAACCCGACGAAGTCGTACGAGCCGCTGCCGAAAAGGCCCGCGACCGGTCCAGCGAATGCGAGTCTCACCTCTTCGCCCGCCGCGCCGAGAGGTTCCTCGCCGAGATCTGATCGCGCTGCTCAGCCTTCGGCGTGTCGGATCAGGACTTGAGTTCGACGGGTGATCAACCAGCCGAACGCGGTCGCCGTGAAGAACATGATGATGCCGTACACCGCGCCCGGGATGGCGATCTCGGCACTGTTCAACAGGGCCGGGCTCAGCGCGATTGTGATGGCGAGCGCGGTGTTGTGGATGCCGATCTCAAACCCGGCCGCGGTGGCCGCGCGGTGGTCGACACCGGTCAGGCGCGGTACGCCATACCCGGCCAGCAGGCTCACGATGTTGAAAACCAGCGCGGCCAGTCCGACCGAGACGAAGTAGTCGACGAGGTTCTCCCGCTCTCCGTACAGCACGGCGGAGATGACCACGACCAGGACCACGGCTGACAGCACCCGGACGGGGAGGTTGAGCCGCCGCGCCACCTGCGGCGTCCACGCGCGCAGGAGCATCCCGATCGCGACCGGCACGAGCACCATCACGAAGATCTGCTGGATCTTGTCGAACTGCAGCCCGAGGGAGGCTCCACCGGGGAGGAAGTATCCGGTAGAGAGGTTCACCACGATCGGCAGGGTGGCCACGGCCAGCACCGAGTTGATCGCGGTGAGCGTGACATTCAGCGCGACGTTCCCGCCGAACAGGTGGCTGAACAGGTTGGCAGTGGGGCCACCGGGCGACGCCGCGACCACCATCAGCCCGATCGCCAGCTCCGGCGGGAGCCGGAAGGCGAGCACCAGGCCGAAGCAGATCGCCGGCAGCAGCACGACCTGGCACAGCAGCGCGACCACGACTACCTTCGGATACTGGCCCACTCGTCGGAAGTCGTCCAAGGTCAGGCTGAGGCCCAGGCCCAGCATGACGATTCCGAGGGCATAGGGCAGACTGGCAAGGACCAGCGGGGAATCCATGGCGGACATTCTCGGACATTCTGCCAGTTTCTGGCAGCCCTGCTGGTAGCAAGCTGTCGTTGTTCCAGGGCTGGCACCGCGCCGAGCGACTGCTCGCGGTCAGGTCGGCCGCGTCCGTGTTCACGATGCCGACCGCCGGATGGAGTGTGGACAACCGCGAGCGAGCTGTGGATTGATTCGGCGCGGTCGCGCCGGCCGTCCTGGGGACGCGCACGAACTCGAGGACGAACGACACGGCTTAATGCTCAGTATTCGATTTGGGCGGTGAATAGACACCCCAGTAGTGGAAGACCAGCCCGATGCCCCAGAAGACTATGGACCACATTGGCCAGAAGAAGTGTTCCGGGTCGTAGAGCCACCACACGATGACCTGGGCCACATTGGCCAGGACGTAGGCGAGCAGGTGGGCCCGCAAGCCCCATTTCTTGGCGCTCTCGCTTTTCGTAGACCTCATGCCTTCAAGCTAAATCGGCATACTGGACAGGGAGTGAATCCGCTCGTTCAGTGATCGTCAAGTGCCCGGGTTGAACAATGGCGTGAAACAACACGTTGAAAGGCGCACATCATGACGACTCGCCGAGTGGTGCTGGCCGGATCTGCCGCGGTCGTGGCCGGCACCCTTTTGGGAACGTCCGAGGCACAAGCGCATCCCCGGCCGGGAGCCAAGCCCACTGTGGTACTCGTGCACGGCGCGTTCGCCGATGCCTCCGGCTGGAACGACGTCGCCGCCAAACTCATCCGCGACGATTATCCGATCATCACCCCCGCGAACCCACTCCGCAGTGTGGCCTCCGACTCCGCCTACCTGGCGAGCATTCTCGCCACACTGAACGGTCCGATCATCGTGGCCGCGCACTCCTATGGCGGAATCGTCGCCACCAACGCCGCGGCCGGCAACCCGAACGTGAAAGCGCTGGTATACGTGGCCGCTTTCGCCCCCGACGAGGGAGAGTCTCTACTGGAACTTCAAACGAAGTTTCCGGGCAGCAGGCTCAACGAGGCGGCGCTGGACTTCCGCCCCTACGGTGCGGGTCTCGTCGACGGATACATCAAGAAGGAGTTCTTCCGCGACGTCTTCGCGGGCGACGTGCCGAAGCCGACCACGGACCTGATGCACGCCGGTCAGCGGCCCGCCGACGCGCGCACGCTCGGCGAGCCGTCCGGTGCCCCGGCGTGGCAGACCATTCCCTCCTACTATTTGGTCGCCAAGCACGACCAAGTGCTGCCCGCCGCGGCGCAACGATTCATGGCGCAGCGGGCCGGGTCGCAGATTCGCGAGATCGCCGCCTCGCATGTCGCGATGATCTCGCAGCCCACCGTGACGGCCGACCTCATCAAACGCGCCGCGCGCTGACGCCGCGGAGACAACGGCAATGCGTACGCGCTTATAAAGGCCAGCGCATCGCCGCCTCCACGCCGCCCGGCGGCAACCCGAAGATGAGCCGGCTCCTTTCGATGGTCATTCGCCGCCTCCGCGTGCTCTACGCGATGCTGATGACGACGTCCCGGCTTATGGGTCGCATTGGCTGATGCCACTTGCGGCATCGCCAGATGGGGCGTGGTCTGACGTGGTCGGAGAATTGCGCTACCTGCGGGCCGGGGACACCTTCACGTGTGCGCGGTGAGCAGGGCGTCGGCGAGTCCCGTACGGGCGTAGAGCACCGAGCGGCCCACCCGGTGGGCGCTGGTGAGCCCGGCCATCCGCAATGCGGTGAGATGCTGGGACACGCCCGCCGCGGAAAGGCCCGACCTGGTGATGTCGCAGTACCGCTGCACCAGCTGAAGGCTGCCGCCGTCCCAGCGCACCGTGTGGTGCAGTTCTTGGAGCACCTGGGCTGTACCCCGCTCAGCCATCTGGCGGCCCCGGTGGAAGATGTCCGCCTCCAGCACCGAGCGGATCCGGTCCCAGTACGGCGCCATCGCGAGCCGCCAGTAAGTCTCGATCTCCGCGACGATCCTGGGCAGGTGAGCCGAAGGGGTCCGGTGCAGGCTCCGCAGCCGAGGAGACAACCGGTCGTCGCGCTCCGCGGCCAGGCGGTCATCCATCATGTCTGTTGACATCTCCTCCCCTTCAGCCGATGCCGCGACCGTGGCCAAGGCCCTACTGTTTCGCACCCTGAGCAGCGAATCCGTACTGGTGCTGCCCAATGCCTGGGACGCCGCCAGCGCGGCCGTGATCGCCGCGGCCGGAGCCACGGCGGTCGCGACCACCAGCGGCGGCGTCTCGTGGTCGCTGGGCCGCGGGGACGGGCAGCGGGTCAGCCGGGGTGAAATGGTGGCGGCCGCGCGGCGCATCGTGGACTGCGTCGAGTTGCCGGTGACGGTCGACGCGGAGGGAGGGTACGGCCCTGCCCCGGCGGATGTCGCCGCGACCGTGCGGGCGGTGGTCGAGGTCGGTGCGGTGGGCGTCAACCTGGAGGATTCCACGGCCGTCGGCGGTCCACTGTTCGACGTCGCCGGACAGAGCGCCAGGCTGCGCGCCGCCAGGGAGGCTGCGGTCGCGGCGGGACTGCCGGAATTGTTCATCAACGCGCGTACCGACGTCTTCCTGTTCGCGATCGGCGCACCCTCCGGCCGGCTGGGCGAGACGCTGACGCGTACGGCGGCGTACGCCGATGCGGGAGCCGATGGCATCTTCGTCCCAGGCCTGCTCGACCTGGACCTGCTGAGCACTCTCTGCGCCGAATCCCCGCTGCCGGTCAACGCGATGGCCGTCGCGGGCGGACCGACCGTCACCGAACTCGCGGACGCCGGAGTGCGCAGGATCAGCCTGGGCACCGGCCTGGCCCAGGCCGCCTACACCGCGGCCCGCCGAGCCGCCGCGGAACTGCTAGGCACAGGAGGTCTCACAACGCTGAACGACTCCATGGACTTCACCGAGCTCGACGCCCTGTTCCGCCGTTGACGGAAAAGCTTCCGACGCGGACCTGGGGCTGACCCCACCTCTCAACCGGACAATGCCGCCCGCAGCCGGTCCGCGTACGCGAGGAGCATCTCCTCGCGCCCGGGGGCACAGATGAGCTGGGCACCGACTGGCAGGCCGCCGATGATTCCGGCCGGGACGCTCAGCGCGGGCAGCCCCGCGAGGTTCCAGAGGCTGGTGAGTGTGAGCAGGGCGTCGCGGACCGGGACGCGGGCGCCGCCGATGTCGAGGTTGCGCACGCCTATCGGCGGAGCCAGGACGGCGACGGCCGGAAGTGCCAGCAGGTCGTACCGGTCGAGCAGCGCGGCCGCCTGCCGCCGGAAGGACTCGCGGGCCTCAACCGCGCGGACGTAGCGCCAGCCGCGGATCTCGCCGGCGTGGTGCAGCCGGTCGAGCACCTCGGGGTTGAACAGCTGCGGTGACCGTGCGACCCGATCGGCGTGCACCGCGTACGCCTCACTGCCCTGGATCGCCGAGTACACCCGGTACAGCTCGGCGACACCAGGAAGGACGATCTCCTCGCTGTCGGGAAACGCGGGCTCTGACCAGGGCGGCGACGGCTGGGTCCGTGATGGCCCGGTCTGCGAGGGTCGGCGAGTCAGTGACCAGCCAGCCGACCCGGAGCGAGGTCGCGTCGGCGGCGGTGGGAGCCGGCGCCCGGCCTGCCAGCACGCGATAAGCCACCCCGCAGTCCTCGGCCGTGCCGGCGAGCACTCCCACGTGGTCGAGAGAGGACGCGAGTGGGAAGACCCCGTCGGCCGGGATGGCGCCGTACGCGGGCTTGAAACCGACCACGCCGCAGAGCGCCGCCGGGATGCGAACCGAGCCACCGGTATCGGTGCCGACCGCGAGGGGAACCATGCCCGCCGCCACAGCCGCCGCACTGCCGCCGCTGGATCCACCTGTCATCAGCGCCGCGTCGCATGGGTTGCGCGAGGGGCCGTTATGGGACAGGTCCCCGGTGGGGCCGTACGCGAACTCATGGGTGGTGGTCTTGCCTACGATGATCGCGCCGGCCTCGCGAAGCAGGCGCACGCAGGTGGCGTCTCGGTCGGGGATGTGGTCGGCGAAGTGAGCGGAGCCCATCCGGGTCGCCATCCCCGCGGTCTCGATGATGTCCTTGACCGCGACCGGGATCCCGTGCAGCGGTCCCCGGTAGACCCCAGCCGCGCGTTCGGCGTCCGCCTGCCGTGCGGCCAGGCGAGCGCCTTCGGCGTCGACGGTCACGAAGGCGTTGAGCGGCGGGTCGAGCGAGGCTATCGAGTCGAGGGCATGATCGACCAGGTCGGCGGCGGACAGGAGGCCGGCGCTCATGTCACGTCCGAGGCCGACGACGGTACGGCCGGCAAAGAACCCGCGGGGGCGGAGGCTGGCCACGTCGCCGTTCACAGCGCCTGGCGGTTACGGTCGGCTGATGTAGTGCAGGATGACGCTGTGGACGTGGTGGGCCTTCTGTTCGCCGCGGAAGTCCATTTCGTAGACGTGGGTGCCGACGTTGATGGCGATCGAGCCGGAGGAGAAGAAGGAGCCGGCGAGGGACTTGTTGCTGACCACGCTGACGCTGGTGATCTTTGAGTACGGGATACTGGTGATCGCGATCTTCTTCCCGACGAAGGACTTGTCCTGGACTATCACTCGGCGGTCGGTCAGCCCCAGGAAGCCCGTGCCCACGCCGCTGGCGTCGTAGACGGCGATAATCTGCTCACCCTGCATCAGCCCGCTCTGAATCTGCTGCAACTGTTCTGGTCGATCATGGGGGATGCTCGGGTGCACATGTACTCCTGAGGAACTCGCATCTCGACGACGCCCGGGAGGACCTTGCTGGCCTTCGCCGCCTCCGCGGGGGCGATACAGCAGGTGAGCATACTCCGGCAAAGGGTTAGTTGGGGTGCGTGATGTGGATGAATGCGTACACCTAACGGCGAATCGCATTTAAGGCGGCAGTTCATTCGACAACTCGACCCCGTCCCTGACCGCATTAGTTGACCTGCGAAAACGCCCCGGACAGTTCCTGTTCCGGGGCTTTGGTCTTCATTGACAGCAACGTCCATCACGTGGAGCCTCGCGTGCGGACATTCGGTCAGCTCACCGGCACGGATCCTGGTAGGGCAGGTCGGGGAGGTAGTGGTGCCACTCGGCGGGAGTGAGAGTGCGCCCGGCACGGGCGCAGACGGTGGCGGCCAAACGTGCCGGATCGACAGGGATGTCCCGCAGGGCGCCCGAGTCGTCGACGGTGTGGACGACCGTGCCTCCGGAGCCGAAGGCGGCTGACAGCAGTTGCGTGTCTCCGCCGGAGAACGGCGGGCCCAGCTTGCGCGGAGTGGACACATCGAGCAGTTGTACCGAGAATTCGCGGTTCACCGACGCCGCCACATCGCCCTTTGGAGAGAAGATGACGGCGGACGACGGCAGCGGGAGGTTCGGGCCGTGTCTCTGCCCAGTGCGGACGTCGCAGAAGGCCAATCCCTTGGAAGAGCTGATGGCGATGGTGTTCCCGTCTGGACTGAACGCGAACGACACGCGCGGATCGGTGACGCGTTGCGGGCCGAGGGCGGGGCCGGTCTCCCGCCCCGTGGCGACGTCGAGCAGCCGGTTGGACGGTCCCTCGACCTCGGCGACCGTCGTGCCGCCGGGACGGAAGGCCACCGCAACGTCGCCAGGGATGTCGATCGACCTGATCCAGCGCCCGCCTCTCATGTCCCACACGAGAAGCCGCCCGCGCGACTCCTCGTCGTCGCCGGTAGTGGCGCTGGTGCCGGCGACGAGTAGAGAGCCGTCGGCGTTCATGGCGAGAGAATGGAGATACCAGTCCTTCGGCAGTTCGATCTTCACGGTCCGGATTTGCCGCTGGGTGTCCCAGACGCTTACGAACTCGCCGTACAGGCCGTCGATGGCCGCGAGGAGCCGCCCGCCGCCGCTGAACACGGGCAGGGGATCCGGGGTGTTGCCGGACGCCAGCACGGCCGGGCGCCCCAGCGCCCGGCCGTGCTGGGCGTCGCGGAGGACCAGCGAACGAGCTCCCTCGTTGTAGGTCAGCAAGAATCTGCCATCCGGGCTGAACACCGCGTACGCGGGCGGCGGCCCCGGAATCCGCACCGGGTTCAGCAGGTCGGAGACGTCGACGCCCACCACCGTGGCGTCGATGAGAAGGCGCAACGTCGTACCGTCGAAGCCGACCGCTTCGGTGGCGCCGTGATAGGTCAGCAGCGTGCTGCCGTCGGCGACCCGGATGAGCCGCAGGTCGCTGTTTCCGGCGGCCACGAGGAACCGCCCGTCCGGGCTGAAGCGGACCCGGCCGCCGTTGGAATCCCATCCGTCGGCGCGGGGCTGGTTCGGGAGCGACTTGCCGGTGCCTACGTCGATGAGAGAAATGTCGGAGGTGGTCGCGCAGGCGAGGGTACGCCCGTCAGGGCTGAACGCCACGGAGCTCGACTTGCTGAGGCACGTGTCCGAGGCGTGCCATCCCGCGACCGGCTTGCCGCTCGGAAGCCGGAGAAGGCCGAAGTGTTCCGTCTCGCCCAGGAGGGTGACGGCGGCCAGGTCACCGGCCGAGCTGAGTGCCGTGTCCGCGATCGGCTCCGGGCCGCCGACCATGGCTCCGGTGCGGGTGTCCCACAGCTGGGCGCCCTGGCCTTCGCTGATGGTCAGCCAGCGGTCGCTGAGGCCGTAGGAGACCCCGTTGAAGTGCTGTTGCGCCACCAGTTTGTGCTGAGCTGTCGGGCGCTGGGTGGTCAGGTCCCACACCTGTACGGTTTCACCGGCCACCACGGCGAGGTACCGGCCGTCAGCGCTCAGGGCGATCCCACGGAACGCGCGGTCGCCGATTCCCACGTCGTCCCACCCGCCGATCCTCTTCCCGGTGCGCAGGTCGTAAACGCGCACGCCTTGCGGGGAGACGCTCACCAGCCTGCGCCCGTCGAGGGTGATCTGCCGCAGCGTCTCGCCGCCGGTGTCGGGATCGATGAAGGCGGTGCGTTCGCGTTGTGCCCAGGCGTTCTGCAGGGTGGCGCGGGTGGTGGGGAGCTGGGCGAGCCGCCAGGCGGCGACGCTGAGCAGCATGGCGCGTGCCGGGTCGGTGGTGCGCATGGTGTCGGCCTCGGCGGCGAGCTTGCCCGCTGTCGTCTCCGCCAGCTGGAGCGCCAGCATCTCCCGCTGCGTCGGCGGCCGTGTCGGGGTGCAGCACCTTGATCGAGACCCGGGTGCCTTGGGCGTCGTAGGCCTCGTACACGACGCCTTGGCCTCCGGCGCCCAGGCGTCCGGCCAGCCAGAAGTCCCCTAACCGCGAGGGATCCTCAGCCAGCATTGCCGACGCCGCCATGTCACTCACCCCGTCATCTCCGATGGGCTACCTCCGTATGACGCCGACCACGCACCCGAAGTTCTCCCCAGCGACAAGCTGTACGGGCGCGCAAGGACAGCACCAGCCCCACGTAGGCGGCGTGGCGGTCTCGGCTGCACGTGTCGTCGCTTGCATCCGTATGCCGAGTCATGTGGACGCCTCGCCGATATTCGGATGCATTCGTAGTAATCCTCACCGGACAATTCCTAGGTGGCTGACCTGGATTTCTTTGCCGATCTGATGATCACGGGCACGGTGCTGGGCCTTGATCACACCAGCAAACTATGCTAATCACCTGTTGATCTTGCCCGAACCGGCACTGGTTACCTGGTTGGACGGGCGCGAACCCCGCGAGGAGCCCGAACGAACCGACTGGTGGCACTATCTTCGAAGCGTGGTTGCTCGCCGCACCGGAGGAACTCCCGCAGAAAATGCACAGTGGCGGCTACTCGGCTTCGCTCTCGACCGCCACGCGGCACTACGGGGGATCGACACCGCTGACGAGGCGGCCGCCACCCTGATCGTCTCGCTCACCGAGGCCCGTGACCTGAGCGTGGCTGCCGAGTTGCCAACGATTGATGAGGCAGTGGAGCGCTGGCTGGCAGCCACGCCAACCATGGCGAATGTCACGCGCCTATGCACCGAACGGCCCCTCGAGCCAGCCGACATCCGGCTGTCCCGCCGACTGCGAAACCAGATTCACATCATTCAACCTTGCTTGCCCTATATCGCGTCCGCTGTCCTGGCTGATGAACTGCGGGCCTGGATCGAACTCAAGTACTCGCTGCTTCGGCAGACGAATGCGGACGCGCGCCATAGATAGCCCAGTTATTTCTGTTTATATTTCGGTCGCATTGTGGTGCGGATCGGGGATCGGATCCAAGCGTCCTTAGGGTCGCCAGCCCGTACGGCGGGCCCACTCCTCGGCCATGACGATGACCAGGTCCACCACGGGGTTCTTCACCTCGGTGTACGTCGCCGAGTCGGCCACGATGGTGGCGAGGGAACGTTTGAACTCGACATAGGCCGGTACGGCGGCCGGATGGGCGCGGAACCAATCCCGGAACAGGAGGGCGAAGCGTTCGCCGGGGGAGCCGGCCTGGCGGATGTGGAGGTTGACGTCGGGGTGCACGGAGTCGCGTCGCATCCACAGGCGTTTGCGCCACGCGTCGGGGGCGTCGCCGTAGCCGGCGGGGACGTGGTCGTGGAAGTAGGTCGTGTCGGAGAAACCCAGCTCGGGCAGGACGGCGGACAGCGGCTGTTCAGCGGTGTCGAGGTCCCTGACGCTGACCTGCAGGTCGAAGATGGGCTTGGCGTCCATGCCGGGAATCGACGTGCTGCCAATGTGCTCGACACGAAGGGCGGTCGGCCCTAAAGCAGCTTGAAGATCGGCGGCGAGAGCCTTCCCGGCGGATTCCCATTTCGGACTGTGCGTCGCGATAACCACTACCGTCACTCGTGGATTCTACCGTCAGCGGGACTGGCGGGTCATGCGGTGCAGAATCTCCAGCGTGGCCAGGGCGACTCCCACGGGCGCGGCGGCCGGCGGGAAGATGAACACGACCAGCGCCAGCAATGTCGCACCGCTGACGAGGATGGCCCATCGTTTTATCGGCGAACGTTTCTGGAGTTGGCCCGTCTCGGGTCCTGCTAATGGGTCGTTCATGACGCATCTCCTGGAGTTCAAGGTTGCGGGCAGGTTCTGATGAGGAGCGACTCGCCGCCGATCAGGATTTCTACCGGGTCGCTCCAGATGTTCTTCTCCCGGATCTCCGGGCTGAGGAGATCGAAGGCACGCTGGCTCACCGCGATCCCCATCGACGGTTCCATAGCCTGGGATATCTTGTTGCCAATGTTTCCGCCGACCCAGAAAGTCCGGGCCGGGCCACTCAGGTCGGTCACGATCCCCGAGCACATCGGGCCGTCGTCGATTCCGATCCTGAATCTCAGTTTGATCTGGCCGCACGTGGCCGATGCCAAACCAGGTTGAAATTCTGTCACGATACTTCGCTGAACCATCATGGCGGTGGCGAAAGCACGATCCACTCGATTGTCACCGCGAAATGCCACCAAAGCGCCATCGCCATGCATGTCGTATATTTTCCCGCCCTCTGCTTCGGCCAGCAGGGCGACCGGCGAAAAGATGATTTGAAGGAGATCTCGCATCACCTGGACCCCGAGCATCGAGGTGAGGTCGGTGGACTGCCGGAGATCGATGTACGCGCTGGCCGTGGGAATCGGATCCGGCCGGACCGGTTGGGGAAACGCGGCCAGGAACTGGGAGACGGAATGTCGCAATGTACGGCCACTCATGAGCGCTCCGAAGGAGTCGTTGAAGTGGCCAAGCGCCACCTGACCTCAATGTAAGTCGGGAGTTGTATTTTTACAATATGTGAGTTGCAATCTGGCATATAGCCAGGTCAGGGCGCTTTGGGTGGAGGATTGCCCTGGCGACGCAGCGCATCAATGTCAGTGATCGTGAGGCGAAGCCGACCCCTGCCCATGACGCCCTCGGTGCGCAACGTGTGCAGGGCCTTGTGCACGGCGGACTCGCTCACTCCCGAGAGCGGCGCCAGGTCCGTCTGGGCGATGATCGGGTCGAGGTCGATGCCGTGCTCGGTGCTCGTCCCGTGCCGGTCGGCCAGCTCGATCAGGGTCCTGGTGACGAGCGTGAGCGCGTCGTACTGATTGGTGTCCAGGCGGTATGTCTTCCGGCGCTCGTCGCGGGCCAGCATCACCTGGGTGAGGGCGAAGTGGGCGGGCGGATTGTCCATCAGGAACTTGATGAAGTCCTCGCCGGGAATCTCGATCGCGACGAATTCCCCGGTCGCCCGCACGGTCGCCGATCGTGGCGAGTGCCGCATGGCCGCCGCTACGCCGATGGTGTCGCCGCGAACCTGAAAGTCCACGACCTGCAGTCGCCCCTGGGCGTCCGGAGATTCCACGCGAGCGACCCCGTGCAGAATCACGAAGACTTCCTGTGACTCGTCGCCCATGGTGATGAAGATCTGGCCATCGGAAATGACGCGACGGCGACCGAGCGCCAGCAGCATGGCGCGACTCTCCGGTGCCAACGACCCCAGATAGGTGGTCGACGGCCATTCCTGGAGAGCCTCGTCCGAGGTGGTGTTCACGGCGTCCTCGCTATTCGCCCACAGCGCGGGTCGCCCAGGGCGCAACTCCGTCATGATAGTCCCTGGTCAACGACCGCAGACGAACGCTCACACGTCGTCGGCGGACTGCGTCTGCAGGTGTGGGTTGATTTCGAAGGTGCGCCAGATCCGCCCGATGGTGGACTTCGACAGGCCACTGTGTTGTGCCATGGTCGCCCGCGACCACCGAGAACCCCTCTTGGGCGACTCCTGAATGGTGGCCATGACGACCTGTTCGATCTGTTCCGCGGTGATGGTCGCGGGACGGCCGCGAGGCTGTCGGTTGGCCAGCCCTTCCAGGCGGTGCCGTACGAAACGGTTGCGCCACTTGGACACCGTGTCCGCGTGCACGTTCAGCTCGGCGGCGACCGCCTCATTGCTCATGCCCTGCGCGCAGGCGAGGACGATCGCCGAACGCAGGGCGAGACCCGAGGAGGTGGCGGCCCATTCAAGCAGCTGCGCGCGTTCCTGGTCGGTGAGTTCGACGCCGGCTTTGGGGCGGCCGGGGCGGCCATTATCGGTCAGGCCGTCCAGGCGGGACTTGAGGAATCGGGTGCGCCACTTGCCGACGGTTATCGACGTGACGCCGAGGTCGGCGGCGACCCGCTCGTTGACGGCTCCGGGCGCCGCGCAGCGGAGGACGATCTCGGCCCGCATCGCCCGGGCGGGCGCGGCGTCGTCCAGAGACCAGCTGATCAGCTGTTCGCGCTCCTCGTCGGTCAGGACCAGTTTGATCACCGGAAAGCTCCCCAGTCGCATCCACATTCCGTACGCACACGACAAACCCGCCGGCAAATTCGCGACGGACAGGTGAGTCGGCGTACTTAATGGACGCACCAAACGACGGAGCCGACCAGAGCCATTGCGTGCCCAGAAAATCCGAATACTGGTCCTGGGGGCACGGAATGCCGTCCGGCGGCGATCGAATGGGGGATCGGCGAGCGTGATTCGCGTCGCCGCCGACCGACAAGCGCTGCTATCTGGACGGTCAGCGAATCTATCCGGCCTCGATTCGTTTCACACGCATTCCCCTTCACCAAGGTCGCCGCCAAGCTCCGTCGGCTCGTCGTGGCTGGCCAGGTACACGGGATCCGGATGTGCCCCGGGTTCCAGCAATCAGCAGGGCGAGCCCTGCCGCATTTTCCGGTCGATATTAGACGCGCTTCCGACGCCCCAGCCTGTCACCGGTTTTAATGTGATTTACGTCATAGCCCAGACGAATAGACGTCGGTTAAGCCCATTATGCCGTCCAGTCTCATCTGCGGAAATATCGCGAATCAGAGACTCATAGCCCATCACGGCTAATCACCCGACCCTATCTACGCATATGAATGCGTGCTATACCGTCTCTTTCTTCCTTTACTGACGCATGGGGCGCAAGTGACGTCTCACGACAGGCCCGCGGTTACACCATGAAGCGCACTTTCATTGTAGGTGGCATTAGCGCGGGCCTGCTGGCCTCCGCTCTTGTCACCGCTCCGGCCCAAGCGACCGACGAAGTCCCGTCGGTCATCCTCGCCAATACGAACATGGCCGCCCGCCAGATCGCCGCGTTCTGGTACGGCGAGCGCAAAGCCAACCTGATCGGCGCCACGCCGTACAACGTGGAGACCAAGGTCGTCGCCAAGCACGTCTCGACCGGCGCAACCTGGTCGCCACCGCGGGCCACTGCGTGTACGACACCGAGTCGAACAAGGCCACGCTCGACAAGTGGGTCTTCATCCCCGGTTACTACGAGGGCAAGACCCCGTGGGGCATCTACGTCGGCAAGCAGGCGTTCACGCACTACGACTACGACGTCTACGAGGACGGCGACCGCGACTACGCGTTCGTGAACGTGTACAACGGCGTCATCCCCACCTCGGCCGACTTCGACCGGCACTACGACAGCAAACGTTTCGAGACCAAGGCCGAGGCGGAGAAGGAGAAGGCCAGGCTGCTGGCCGACCCCGCCTCCGCGCGGGCCGAACTGACCGTGGTCCCGGTCCGCGACTACCGGCACGTCGCCTCGGTTTCCTGAACGGTGTCACGATCGGCGTCGCCGATCGCGACGGCAACAACCGTTACGACACCAGCGTCTCGCCGTACTTCGACGGGGAGACCTACGGGGTCTACAAGGTCGCCGCGAACCTGTGGTCAGGCAAGATCGTCTAACAATTTCCGGAGGTGCCCCCGGGTGCTCGGGGCCCGGTCGGCCAGCGGCCGGGCCCTTCTGGAATTGTCGGTGGGGGTGCGTAGGGTGGCCTGGTGGTTGAGCGAGGGCGCAGGGGCCTCCCGCCGGAGGCGGGCACGACGATCCGTTCGGTGAGCTGGGATGGGGATGACCTGTCCGGCCAGGAGCATCATCGGGTCGAGTTCGTCGATGTGGACATGACCGAGGCCACCAGCAGCCGCGCGGTCTTCTCCGAATGCACCTTCCGCGGCGTGCGCTTCAACGTCTCCACTCACACCGAGTCGGCGTTCCTCAACTGCACGTTCGTCCGCTGCTCGTTCTTCGACGCCACCTTCACCGGCTGCAAGCTGGTCGGCAGCACCTTCGACGACTGCGCGTTCGCGCTGCTCAAGGTCGACGGCGGCGACTGGTCCTTCGCCGCCCTGCCCTACGCCGACCTCACCGGCACAACCTTCGACGGCGTCCGGCTCCGCGAGGCCGACCTGCGAAACACCATCTGCGCGCGTGCCACTTTCCGCGGCGTCGATCTCTCCGGGGCTTCGTTACGCCAGACGAATTTCACCGAATGCGACCTGCGCGGCAGCGACCTCTCCGCGCTGGATCCCCGCACGGCCACCGTCACGGGAGCGAAGATCGACTTTTCCCAGGCGATCACCATCGCCGCCGCGCTGGGTATGGACGTCGGCCCTGGCTGAGGACGAGTCGGTTTCTCGTCGTGGTGGAGTGGGGCGATACCCTGATCGGTGATGTATCGAATCCTGCTCACGCGAGTTCTGAGCCGTACTGACGCCGAGACGGTTCATCATCTGACGATCCGGTTGCTCCGGATCCTGGCCATCCTGCCGCTGGCGAAGCAGATCATCCACGGCTGGCTGGCCCCGCGTGACGAGGCTCTGCGCGTCCAGGCCTTCGGCGTGCACTTCCCCAGCCCGTTCGGGCTGGCCGCCGGTTTCGACAAGAACGCGGAATGCGTGGAGCCGCTGGCCGCGCTGGGCTTCGGCCACGTCGAGGTGGGCACGATCACCGCGCACGCGCAGCCGGGCAACGCCCGCCCCCGCCTGTTCCGCCTCATCGGCGACCGGGCGATCATCAACCGGATGGGCTTCAACAACAACGGCGCGACAGCGGCCGCGAAACGCCTCAGAAAGCCCCGCAGCCTCCCGGTCGTCGTCGGCGTCAACATCGGCAAGACCAAGGTTGTGCCCGAGGACGAGGCCGCGCGCGACTACGTGACCAGCGCCAGGACGCTGGCACCGCTGGCCGACTACCTGGTGGTCAACGTCAGCTCGCCCAACACCCCGGGCCTGCGCGACCTGCAGGCCGTGGAGCTGCTGCGCCCCCTGCTCACCCAGGTCAAAGCCGTCGCGGGCCGTACGCCCCTGCTGGTGAAGATCGCGCCCGACCTGGCCGACGAGGACGTGGACGAAGTCGCCCAGCTCGCGGTGGAACTCGGCCTCGCCGGAATCATCGCCACGAACACCACGATCAGCCGAAAAAACGTCTCATCCACGGAACAAGGCGGACTGTCCGGGCGGCCGTTGAAGGAGCGCTCGCTGGAAGTGCTCCGCAGGCTGCACGCCAAGGTGGGGGACCGGCTCGCGCTCGTCTCGGTCGGCGGCGTGGAGAGCGTGGACGACGTCTGGGAACGTCTTCTCGCCGGCGCCACCCTGGTCCAGGGCTACACCGGGCTGATCTACGCGGGACCGCTGTGGCCGTCCCGCATGAATCGCCAGCTCTCCCGCCGCCTGCGCCGACATGGGTACACCTCGATCGCCCAGATCATTGGGCGGGTCGACTAACCCTTGTCGGAGCCCTCGTTGGCTCCCCGCACGAAGTAGCGCTGGAAGACAACGAACATTATGGCCACCGGAATGGTGGCCAGCAGAGCCGCGCCCAGTTTGAGCGGATACTGGGTGCCGACCCCCAGCGACCCCGACACCAGGTCGGCCAGACCCCGGGGCAGCGTGAACAGCGCCGGATCCTGCACGGACACCAGGCTGTGCGGGAACTCGTTCCAGGTGCCCTGGAAGGAGATGATCGTCAGCGTGATCAGCGCCGGTCGGGCCATCGGTAGCACGACCGACCAGAACGTCCGGAACACCCCGGCTCCGTCGATCCGCGCGGCCTCCTCGACACTGACTGGGATGGACTCGAAGAACTGTTTCATGATGAACACGCCCGCCGCGTCCGCGATCACCGGCAGTATCAGCGCGGTGTAGCTGTTGTAGATCCCAATCTGATTCAAAACCAGAAATTTTGGGATAAAGAGCACAACGCCCGGGACCGCCATGATGGCGAGGATCGCCGAGAATAGCCCGGCGCGGCCACGGAACCGGAGGCGGGCGAGAGCGTAGCCCGCCATCGAGTCGAGCAGCAGCCGCCCGAGCGTCACCACGATCGTGATCACGATCGAGTTGCCCAGCCAGAGCGGCAGGTCGGTGCCGAGGAACACCCGCTCGTACCCGCCCGTGGACACCGGGTCGGGGAACGGTGACAGCGGGTTGGCCGCGGCGTCCGATTCGGTCTTGAACGAGTTGCCGATCTGGATCACGAACGGGTAGAGGAAGACCAGCGCGAAGAAGATCAGGACGCAGTAACCGACGAAGGTTGAGGCGAACGTTCGCCCGCCGGTGGTGTCGCGAGCCACCTCACACCTTCCGATCCCGCATGACCCATCGCTGGATCAGCGTCAGCACCACGATGATGGCGAACAGCACGAACGAGATCGCCGTCCCGGAGCCGTACTCGAAGCTGCGGAAGGCTGTCTGGTACGACAAGAACGCCGGAGTAAGGGTGGTCTTGGCGGGATTGCCCTGGCTCATCACGTAGATCTGGTCGAACACCTGCCACGTGGAGATCAGCCCCAGCGTCAGCACCAGGAACAGCGTCGGCTTGAGCATCGGCAGCGTCACGTAACGGAAGACGCCCCTGTTGCCTGCTCCGTCCAGCTTGGCGGCCTCCTCCAGGGTCACCGGGATGTCCTGCAGGGCGGCCAGGAACATCAGCATGAACGTGCCCGAGGTGGTCCAGATGACGAGCATGATGATGGTCGTCATGGCCACGCTCGGCCCCGACAGCCAGTCCCACCAGGACAGGCCGAACGGACCCGACTCCAGCAGCGCCGCCGGGGGAGCGTCCAGATCCACCAGACCCACCCCGCTCAGCAGCAGGTGCAGGGTCCCCCGGGAATCGGAGAACCACTGCGGCCCGTCGATGCCGAAGACGCTCAGCAGGTTGTTGACCGCGCCCGAGTTGGCGAACACGAACAGGAAGACCACGCTGATGGCCACCGAGCTGGTGACCGAGGGGAAGAAGAACGCCGCGCGGAAGAACGACTTGCCGCGCAGCAGCCGGTTGTTGACGATCATGGCCAGACCGAGCGCGAGCACGGTCTGGCAGGGCACCACGATCAGCACGTAGTAGACGTTGTTCCGCAGGCTCGTCATGAAATCCTGCCGGGTGAGCCCGTCCTCGGTGAACAGCCGGGTGTAGTTCTCGGTCCCGACGAAAGGCACGCTCGATTTGAACGGGCTGCCCTGCCCGTTCCAGTCGGTCACGCTGACCCACAGCGCCATCAGAATCGGCAACAGCATGAACAGGCTGAGGATGACGACAACTGGGGCCACGAACAGCCAGCCCGCGAGATTCTCCCTGGCGGCGGCGGAGAACCCTCGACGCCGCGCGGCAACAGCCACGACGGCCTCCTTTCGGGCCGCCCGGTACGGCACCCGCCCCCGAGGCGAGTGCCGTACCGGCGCGGAATGGGGTTAGTTGCCGAGGGCTGCCGTGGTGTTCTTCTGCACCCGCTCCAGCAGGGTCTTCGGCTCGATCGAGTCGAGCTGCTGGATACCGGTGTCGAAGTCGGCCAGCACGCTGTCCATCTTGGGCGCGTTGACCGGGCCGTGCGCGTAGTCGGCGCCGTTCACGAAGGGGGCGTCGTTCGGGAAGGCCGCGGTGTAAGCGTCCTTGGCGGACTGGCGGGAGGGCATGACGCCGAACGCCGTGGCGAACGCCATCTGCTGCTCGACGGTGGTCATCGCCTCGACGAAGCTGATGGCCTGCTCCTTGTACTTGCTCTTGGCGGAGATGCCCCAGCAGTTGGTGAAGGAGAGCGTGCCCTTGCCCTTGGGACCGGCGGGCATCTCGTGGACCGAGTACTTCACGTCGGGGAAGTCGTTGGTCATGGCGCCCTTGATCCAGTTGCCCTCGACCGTCATCGCGGCCTTGCCCTTGCCGAAGGCCTCACCGGCCCAGCCGGCGTCCAGCTGCTTGGGCGTCTGGGCGTACTTGTCCTTCATCAGGCCCTGGACGTAGGTCAGCGCCGTCAGGTTCTCGGGCGTGTCGGCGGTCGCGGTCTTGCCGTCCGGGCTGATGATCCAGCCGCCCGCGCCGACCATGAACGCGCCCACCCGGTCGCGGGTGTCGCCGAGCGCCAGCGGGGTGATGTCCTTGGCCTTCAGCTTCTCGCTGGTGGCGGTGAGCTGGTCCCAGGTGGTCGGCACGTCGGCGTCGGTCAGCCCGGCCTTGGCCCACAGGTCGGTGTTGATCACCAGGGCCAGGGTGGAGAAGTCCTTGGGCGCGCAGTAGTACTTGCCGTCGTAGGTGAAGGTGTCGCGCAGGCTCTGGTAGAAGTCGGTCGGGTTGGAGATCTTGTCGCCGTACGGCTCCAGCGCCCCCACGCTGGCGTAGTCGGCGAACCGGGACGCGTCCACGTAGAACACGTCCGGCGGGCTGTCACCCGCGAAGGCCTGGCCGAGCTGCTGGCCGAGGTCCTGGGCGGGCGTCACCGTGGCCTTGTTGCCCGTCTTGGTGGCCCACGCGGCGGCGGCGTCGTTGACCGCCTTGGTCTCGGCCTCGCCGGACGAGCCGATCATGATCTGCAGGTCGGCCGGTCCGGCGGAGGCCGGGGCCTGGGTGGGAGCGGCGCCCGGCTCCTCGAAACCGCTGCCGCAGGCGGCTGCCGAGAGCAGGGCGGCGGACGCGGCGGACAGGACGGCCGCCTTCCGAAGGGTGCTGCGCTTCATCGCGATATTCCTTGTCTTTCCGGGGGTTGTGCGCTGATCTCTGGTCAGGCGGACTGCCGTACCACCAGGAAGGGCGGGAGCAGGAGGTGGCTGGGCGGTGTTCCTTCGAGGGCCCGGCTGAGCAGGCTCATGCAGCGGGCCGCGGCTTCGGTCAGGGGCTGGTGCACGCTGGTCAGCCCGATCGCCTTGGCCACCGGGGTGTCGTCGAAGCCGATCACGGCGATACGCCGGTAGGCCTCGGCGTGCCAGGCGAGGTTGGGGGAGCGGGCCACCTGCAGGGCGCCGAGCGCGAGCGAGTCGCTGGCGCAGACCAGGGCGGTGATGTCGGGGTCGCCGGCCAGCAGGTCGCGGGCCACGGCCTCGCCCTCGACGCTGCCGTCGTCGGTCTCCCGGCTCAGGCCGGTGGGGTCGAGCCCGGCCCCGGCCAGGGCCCGGGACCAGCCGAGCCGGCGGTCGTCGCCGACGCCGGACCCGGGCGGCCAGCCGATGAAGGCGATCCGGCGGTGCCCGGCGGCGAGCAGGTGCTCGGTGGCCGCCTCGGTGCCGGCCGCGCCGTCCACGTCCACCCACGGGTGCCTCACGTCGGGGAGCTCGCTCCACGGGCGGCCGAACGTGACGAACGGCAACTGCCGCTCGAGCAGCCAGGAGGTGCGGAGATCCTTGTGGTGGGTGCTGGTCAGCACGAACGCGTCCGGCTCGTGCGCGCCGAGCAGGTCCTCGAAGGCGGCGATCTCCTTGTGGTCGTCGGCGGCGGTGTACAGCAGCAGCCGGTGGCCTGCTTCGGCGGCCGCCTCGGTCAGGCCGTGCAGGAACCGGTCGAAGACCGAGCCGTTGATGCCGTCGCCGACCGGGTCGACCCTGATGGCGATCAGCCCGGACCGGCCGGTGCGCATCTGCCGGGCCGCGAGGTTCACTCGGTATCCGAGCTCCTCGACGACTTCCAGCACCCGCTGCCGTGTCTCCGGGCGTACGACCTCGGGGGTGTTCAGAGCGTTGGAAACGGTCTGCCGGGAGACGCCCGCGACACGGGCGACGTCGGCGATCGTCACCTTTTCGGCCATGAACACACCTTTCGGGGGGTTGAACGTTCAAATATAAGTAAGGCATGATTTGATCGTTCAAAGTTAGAGAATTGTTTCGCAATCTGCACCTCCCGCGACCGTCTGTCAAGACCCTGCTTGGCCGCGCCTGTGTCTGGACTGAGGAACGCAGGTCGCGGAGCGGCCGGAGTGACGAGGGAAGACGCAGGCGCGGCCAAGCCCGCCGATCCGAAGGATCGGCCATGACACAGCTGCTGGATGGAGATAACGAAAGGACTACGTGTGCTTGCCGAACCGCACAGCGGTCTGGGCGATCATCGCCTGCAACCGCTGCTGCACGACCTGATCAGCACGGTCATGGCGCCTACCAGCGCGCTCAGTGGCGCCGACGGGCAGATCCGTCCGGCGGGGGTGCAGGGGCTCTTCCACGCCGACACCCGTGCGCTGTCCCAGGCCACCCTGCTGGTCGACGGCCACGAACCGGAGGCCATCGGCTACGCCCCGGCCGGTCCGGGTCGCAGCCGCTTCACCTCACTGGCCCGCCGGCTCGGTGACCGCATGCCGGATCCGACCGTACGGATCGACCGGGTGCGCGAGATCGGCCCGACCGGTATGAGCGAGAGCGTGGAGATCACTTCTACCGCCTCCATGACCGTGACGGCCACCGTGAGCATCGAGTTGGCCTGCGATTTCGCGCCGATCAGCGTGGTCAAGTCCGGCGGTGACACCGAGACCAGCGAGCCGGTCCGCACCGGGCCCGGGCGACTGTCGTGGCGTTCCGGTCGGATTCGGGTGGTGGCGACCGGGGCGGGAGCCTCGATTGTGGACGAGTCCCGGCTGGTGTGGCAGATCACGCTGGCGCCGCGCAGCCGGGTGATCCTTTTCTGGGACACCCTGATTGAGGATCCGGACGCGGTCGTGGTCGCGCCGCCGGGCGAGCTGGAGTGGAGCGTGCCGGGGGTGACCGTCGCGGACCGGCGGTTGACCCGGATGCTCGACCAGGCGCTGGACGACCTCGCGTCGCTGCGGTTGACCGAGGCCGACACGCCGGAGGACACCTTTCTGGGCGCGGGAGTGCCCTGGTTCCTGACGTTGTTCGGCCGGGACAGCCTGTGGGCGGCGTCGATGATGCTTCCGCTGGGGACCGACCTGGCCGGGGGCACGTTGCGTACGCTGGCCCGGCGGCAGGGGGTTCGGATCGATCCCAGGACCGGCGAGGCTCCCGGGAAGATCATGCACGAGCTGCGCCGGGACGAGTTCGTCGAGCCGGCGCACAACGTGCGGCTGCCCGCCGCGTACTACGGCACCATCGACGCCACCCCGCTCTGGATCAGCCTGCTGCATGACGCCTGGCGGTGGGGGCTGCCGGAGGACGAGGTCGCGGCGCTGGTGCCCAACCTGGAGGCGGCGCTCGGCTGGCTGCGCGACCACGCCGATCCGGATGGGGATGGCTTCATCGAATACATCGACTCCAGCGGGCGTGGCCTGGCCAATCAGGGCTGGAAGGATTCCGGTGACTCCATCCGGTTCCAGCACGGCGGCACGGCCGAGCCGCCGATCGCGCTGGTGGAGGTGCAGGGATACGCCTACCAAGCAGCCCGGCAGGGGGCGTCGCTGCTTGAGGCGTTCGGTCGTCCGGGGGCCGAGGAGTGGCGCGAGTACGCCGCGGCGCTGGCCGAACGGTTCCGCGCCAAGTTCTGGGTGGACGGGCCGCATGGGAGGTTCCCGGCCCTCGCGCTCGATCACGACAAGCGGCCGGTGGACGCGTTGACCAGCAACATCGGGCATCTGCTCGGCACCGGGCTGCTGTCGGAGGAGGAAACCGCGCAGGTGGCCGCGCTGCTCGCCTCGCCCGCGATGGCGGAAGGGTTCGGGTTGCGGACGATGTCGGCGGAGGAGGGTGGGTACAGCACGCTGTCCTACCACTGCGGGTCCATCTGGCCGCACGACACGGCCATCGTGATCGCCGGACTGGCCCGCGAGGGCTTCGGCGACCAGGCCGCGGTACTGGCGGAAGGCCTGCTGGCGGCGGCGGAGTCGTTCGGGTATCGGCTGCCTGAGTTGTATGCGGGGGATAGCCGGGGGAGCGTGATCCGGCCGGTGCCGTATCCGGCGGCATGCCGGCCGCAGGCCTGGTCGGCGGCTGCGGCGGTGACGATCGCGCATGCGGCGGTGGGCTTCTATCCGGATGTGCCCGGCGGGCGCGCGGTGCTGCGCCCCCTGGCCGGGGCGCCGCTTGGGGCGGTGTCGGTACGGGGCCTGCGGGTGGGGGATGCCCACGTCGACGTGCACGTGGACTATGACGGCAAGGCCACAGCGACCGGGCTTCCAGCGGGGATGTCACTGAGCTGACAACTGGTCCTTGGTGATTTCTGGGTGGGGTTCTACTGCGACCGATCGCGTGCCGTGTGGTGGTCGGGGTCCGTGGCGGGTAGGTGGCGCAAGCCACGGTGATGGCGGGGCGGGCGGAGTCCGGACAGGCACAAAGGGTGGGTGGGAGTTCCACGGTAAGCGTTCGGGTGGGGTGTGAGGGCTGGGGTCCGTAGCGGGTGGGCAGGGCGGACACTCCGGCCGACCGTGATAGTGGGCCTCTGGTGAGCCGCTGGTCAGCGGCCATCGCGGGCGCGGTGGTCTCGGGCACGG
>NZ_JBDPLV010000079.1:0-48111 GCF_039871605.1 Acrocarpospora sp. B8E8
ACTGCTCTCCGGTCTCCATCACGATCACGAACCGTAGTGGATCTCCCTGGCATCCGCCCTCGAAGCGGTCGGCAGGGGCACATCACCGCACGTCAATCCATGATCAATTTAGGCTGAGTGGCATTGCATCGAGGGGCGAGCGGCGACCGCGTGGAGACAGGGCGAGGACCCACCGCGGGCACGGGACGAGTGCATGCCCGCCGGGCGGATGGTGGCGGTGACCGCGTGGCAGTCCACCGCCGCGGAGATCGACGCCCCCCCCCGCCAACTCAGGCTCATCACCTGTTCCTTAGTGATCAAGGCTAGTCCGGCGTTGAAGAGGGACTCGTCGATCCCCTGCCGCAGGGATTCCTAGGTGACCTCGATGCGCGCCATGGCGTCGATTGTCGCGCACCCGGTGAAACCCCGGCGCATGCGTCATGATCTGGGTTTCTCGGTGCTAAATCGCCTTGGACGAGCACCAGATGACATCCGGAATGGCGTTTTCGATCTCCGGTGTACTCGAGGTGTGCTCGTGCGGTGATCTCGCCGGACGCAAGATCGCGTGAAATCGGATATTGACGATTGTTCTGGGCGCGGCCCTTCATCTGGGTTGAACAGGCTGCTGGGCTGACAGCGCATGGCTACGCTTTACGCGTGATCAACAACCTCCACCCACGAGTTGACGAGATCGCCACGCGGCTCGCGGAACAGGGCCCGACGTCGTTGGAGAAGCTGGCCTCGATGGCGGACGTCCTGCCCGTCGTCCTGCGCAGGCAGTTGGAGGCGCACCCATATCTGGTGCCGACTCCAGCGGGAGAGTGGGTGAACGGGCTGCTCCTCGCCGACGGAGTGGCGTTCACGCATGAGCTGAGCGCGGCCGAGATCGAGTCTGGGATGCTGGCCGCTGATGACGATCTGGCGCTGTGGGCGCAGTTCGCCAAAGCCGGGCTGCCGCTGGCGGGAGGAGGCGAGGTGAAGGCGACGACGATGCTGGATCAGCCTGCCTTCGTCGGCACAGGTCTGCCCGCGGGGAGCGGCATGATCGGGCAACTGCTGACCGGGCCTGACGGTTGGCTGACGGGATTCTCGGCGGGAGATCTGCTGTCGGTGCGGCTGCGCGACGGCAGCCTGGAGATCTCCAGGGCGCGGTTGCCGAAGATTACCCGCCGCGCCGAGCGGGTTCGCGACGCCTGCGTCATGGCCTCGGTCCAGGCGTTGAACCTCTATCTGGAGGAGACGGCCGACATCACGGTCGCGCCGCTGCACGAGATCCTCCTTCAGTTACTGCTCACCGAGCCGACGAACTTCGCATCCCCCTTGCCGCCACTGGCGCGCATGTTGCGCGCGGCCGGCATGGAGACCTTTGGCGGATGCGTCGGCGTCCCGGGCGCTCCGTGGAATCTGGCCAGGATTCGCGGCCTTGACCGAGCCGAGGTCGTGGCGGGCACGATGGCGCTCGGCCTGCTGCTGGCCTGGATCGACGACGACCCTCAGCACGCGCCGTCGCTGCTTCGCGATTACCTGTCGACCACCCCCGCCGTGGTCGGCTACGTCGCGGCTGAGGTGGAACGCCGTACGGCCGAGGGCACTCGGTTCGGGCCGCAACTGGCCGAGCTGCGGAGCATCGCGCGGACCGGACTGGAGCGGGCGGCCGTGGCGATGTTAGCTGCCCGGGCCGCCGAGGGCGCCGGTGACTCGGAAGCCGCCGAGCGCCTGGTGCATGAGGCGCTGGCCGCACAGCCGGATCTTCCTGCGGCTTTGGCGGATGCCGGAGAGTACGCAGCCTGCCGGGGCGACATGCGGGCCGCCGATGACTATCTGCGCCACAGTGGCCACCATCCATCCGAGGCGCTGCGTGGGCCGATCAAGCGACTGCTGGTCGACCCGAAGTCGGCGACCGGACGCAACCAGCCGTGTCCGTGCGGTTCCGGCCGCAAGTACAAGGCGTGCTGCGCGGCCAAGGCCGTACATCCGCTCGCCGACCGGGCCGAGGCCGTGTACGCGCTGCTGGCCACCTACGCGCAGCGCGCTCGCGCGGGGGAGACGCTCAGCGAGCTCCTCGGCCGGAGCGGCGGCAATGAGCAGAGCGCTATGCTCTGCGTCGACCTGTTGCTCACCGATTGCGGGCTCACCGAGCGGTTCCTGCGTGACCGGGGTGGCTGGCTGCGCGAGGACGAGCGGCGGTTGGTCGAGTCATGGCGGCACATCC
Source organism: Acrocarpospora sp. B8E8 (assembly GCF_039871605.1). NCBI lineage: Bacteria > Bacillati > Actinomycetota > Actinomycetes > Streptosporangiales > Streptosporangiaceae > Acrocarpospora > Acrocarpospora sp. B8E8. The sequence continues at coordinate 2,192 of NZ_JBDPLV010000079.1, forward strand.
CGATCGGGTCATTCGAGGTCCGAGACGTCCGGCCCGGTGTGGGCGTCACTGTCCGCGCGCTACCCGATGGGGAGCCGGTCTTTCTCAAGGACAGGTTGCTCTCTACTTCTGTACGCCGTCTGGAGCTGTTCTGTGGCCGGATCCTGCACGATGACACGCGGCCGCGCATGCTCACGATACCCGCGCGCGTCCCTCGTGAGCAGCGCCGTGAACTGAGCGAATTGCTCGCAGGACGGCCGTCGGCGCATCAGGTGGCCGAGTTTTTCGCGCCGCGGCCAGAACCGCACCTGCGCAACGGTGACGGCCACGAGTACTTCGACACCGACGTGGTCTGGGAGGTGCCGGACGAGCGGCGGGCTTGGTCACGGCTGAACGACCGGCTGGTACGGATCGACGACGACATCCTGGAGCTTCACGCCGAAAGGGGAGGGAAGACCACCAGCCTGGGCAGAGTGACCCGGGAGGGTGGCCGCTGGAGATTGTGGGCCAATTCCAGGGAACGGCTCGCGGAGTTCGAGGAGATCGTGCGTGTGATCGCGCCAGGCACCCGCGAGGTGACCAGGAGAGCCGACCGGATGGGCGGCGAGCCGCACCCGCGCGCTCGCGCCCTGGTCATGGAGAGTTTCTTCGTCTCCGCCGAGGGATCCGAGCAGGACATGTGGCGCGCCCACCGGGAATCCTGGCCGGACACTCCCAACGATCTGGGCATGACGCCCCGCGAGGCGTCCCAGGTCGGCGGCGCGGTCCAGGCGGAGCTGGAGATGATGCTGGACGATATGGACTGGAACAACGACCGCAACCTCGAACACGGCCGTCCACTCCTCATGGATGTCGCATGGATCCGGCGGGAGCTGGGGATGGAACGGGCCAGGTGAAGAAACTTCTGCCCCATAGAGACTGCTCTGCACCGTGGGGTGACTCCTGAACCAGCCGGCGGGCCTTCGGGCACGGGTTTTGTCGGACCGCCCCCTCACACTCGCCATCAACACCACTCTTCAGGAGAATCGATACACCCCCATCAGAGCGGTGTCGGCCGGGGGCCAAAAGCCCGCGAAGCTGGTCACCCAGGCAGTGGCATGTCCGACGGCCAGGGCACGCCCAGTTTGTTCTCCAGGGCGCGCTTCAACGCCCCGGTGCACTCCTGCTCGGCCGTGACCGTCCCCGCCCCCTTCCGGCACTCCGCGTACGCGGTGAGCTCGGCCGAGAAGTACACCTGCACGAGCGTGGTCACAGCCCCGAGCAGGAACGCGATCACGGAGATCACGATGGCGCTGACCGCCATCCCGGCGCGTTGCTTGGCCCGGCCGAGCAGGCGCGCGTCTCGCACGCCCACCACGAAGCCGAACACCGACAGCGCCAGGCCCGCGGCGGGCAGCATGAATGTGAAGATCAGCGCCATCAGGGCCAGGGTCAGCGCCCGGCGCCCGCCCAGTTCCGGCGTCGACACTTGCAGCGGTGTAGTCACGTTCTCCTCGCCCGATACCCTTTTCCCGCACCCGTTGACTCGCCGTTAGGAGATTCGTCCTGTCTTCCCGGCTCGTGGTCCTCGTTTCGGGTTCGGGGACCAACCTACAAGCCCTGCTGGACGCCGCGGCAGATGACGCCTTCGGCGCCGCCGTCGTCGCCGTCGGGGCCGACCGCGACGGCATCGAGGGCCTGGCCCGCGCGGAGCGCGCCGCCGTCCCGACGTTCGTCGTCCGGGTCGGTGACCACGCTACCCGCGCGGCCTGGGATGCGGCGCTGGCCGCCCGCATCGCCGAGTACAAACCAGATCTCGTGGTCTCCGCCGGATTCATGAAGATTCTCGGTCCGAGCGTGCTGGACGCCTGGCCGGTCGTCAACACCCACCCCGCCCTGCTGCCCGCTTTCCCGGGCGCGCACGCTGTCCGCGACGCCTTGGCGTACGGCGTGCGCGTCACCGGCTGCACCGTGCACCTGGTCGACGCGGGCGTGGACACCGGCCCGGTGATCGCCCAGGAGGCGGTCGCCGTACGGGACGAGGACGACGAGGGCACGCTGCACGAGCGGATCAAGACGGTCGAGCGCCGGCTGCTGGTCGAGGTCGTGGGCCGGCTGGCCCGCGAGGGCTGGCACGCCCACGGCCGGCGCGTACGGTTCGGCCGGGTAGCGCAACCAGGGGACACAACACAGGAGGAGCACCCGTGACTCGGATCGCCATCCGGCGCGCGTTGATCGCCGTTTACGACAAGAGCGGGCTGGAGCAGCTGGCCCGCGGCCTGGAGGCGAGCGGCGTGGAGATCGTCTCCACTGGCGGCACGGCCGCCGCGATCGCCTCGTTCGGCATCCCGGTCACCAAGGTGGAGTCGCTCACCGGCTTCCCCGAGTGCCTGGACGGCCGGGTCAAGACCCTGCACCCGCGGGTGCACGCGGGCCTGCTCGCCGACGGGGCCAAGCCATCCCACGTCAAGCAGCTGGAGGAGCTGGAGATCGAGCCGTTCCAGCTGGCCGTGGTCAACCTCTACCCGTTCCGCGAGACGGTGGAGTCCGGCGCGTCCGACGCCGACTGCGTGGAGCAGATCGACATCGGCGGCCCCGCGATGATCCGCGCAGGCGCCAAGAACCACAGCACGGTCGCCGTGGTGACCGACCCCAGGGCCTACCCCGAGGTGCTGACCGCCCTGGCCGAGGGCGGTTTCACCCTCACCGACCGCCGCAGGCTGGCCGCCCGCGCCTACGCGCACACGGCCTCCTACGACATCGAGGTCGCCTCCTGGTTCGCCAACGTGTACGCCGCGGAGGAGGCCTGGCCGACCTTCATGGCCGCGTCCTGGCAGCGCCGCGCCACCCTCAGGTACGGCGAGAACCCGCACCAGCAGGCCGCCCTGTACTCGGGCCAGACCGGCGGCCTCGCGGGCGCCGAGCAGCTGCAGGGCAAGGAGATGTCCTACAACAACTACGTGGACGCCGACGCCGCCTGGCGGGCGGCCTGGGACTTCGCGGACCCGGCGGTCGCGATCATCAAGCACGCCAACCCGTGCGGCATCGCGGTGGGCGATAACGTGGCCGAGGCCCACCGTAAGGCGCACGCGTGCGACCCGGTCTCCGCGTACGGCGGGGTGATCGCCGTCAACCGGGAGGTGACCCGCGAGCTGGCTGAGCAGATCGCGCCCATCTTCACCGAGGTCGTGATCGCGCCGTCGTACGCCGCGGACGCGTTGCCGCTGCTGACCGGCAAGAAGAACCTGCGCCTGCTGGCCTGCCCGCAGGGCCCGGCCAACCCGGCCGAGTTCCGGCGGATCGACGGCGGCCTGCTGGTGCAGCGCACCGACCGTTTCCAGGCCCCCGGCGACCAGCCGGAGAGCTGGGAGCTCAAGGCGGGGCAGCCCGCCTCGGACGAGGTCCTGGCGGATCTGGCGTTCGCCTGGCGGGCCTGCCGCTCGGTCAAGTCCAACGCGATCCTGCTGGCCTCCGGCGGCGCGTCGGTCGGGGTGGGCATGGGCCAGGTGAACCGGGTCGACTCGGCGCGCCTGGCGGTTTCCCGCGCGGGGGACCGGTCGGTGGGCGCGGTCGGCGCGTCGGACGCGTTCTTCCCGTTCGCGGACGGCCTGCGGGTGCTGATCGAGGCGGGCGTGCGAGCGGTCGTCGAACCCGGCGGTTCGATCCGGGACGAGGAGGTCATCGCCGCCGCCGAAGCCGCCGGAGTGACGCTCTACTTCACCGGCACCCGGCACTTCTACCACTAGCCGTCCTGCTCGGCGCGGTGGCGAACACCGCGCCGAGGTTTAACCGGAAACCCGTCCCATAGACAGCCGCATAGCCGCCGACCAGGCGGTTAATCAACTGGCCCGGCGGCTCGCGGCTCCCGCCGCGGGCTGCGCGGGCGCCCCGGGTGGGGCCGCCGACTCGGTCGCCCGTTGCGGCGGGACCACCGGTGTCGGCCGGACCAGGCCCAGCGCGACCACCTCGTTGGCGAGGCGGGTGCGCCGGTTGGTGCCCTCCGGGATGCGGAACTTCTGGTAGAGCCGGAGCAGGTGCTGCTTGACCGCCGCCTCGGTCACCACCAGGTCGTCGGCGATCTCGCGGGCCGTGGCCGGAGCCACGAACGCCTCGTCCGACAGTGCCGGGCGGCACAGCGAGGTGAGCACGTCGACCTCACGCCGGGTGAGTTCGGGCGCGGCGGCCCGCCGCAGCTCGACCTCGGGCGCGATGTCCTCGCGGGGCACTCCGCCGACCCTGGCCCTGGCCGCGCCGAACGACACGACGTCGCCGTCGTCGAGCACCCTCCGGGCGATCGGCCTGCCGTTCACCCGCGTGCCGTTCCTGGACAGGCCCAGGTCAACGACATACAGGTACGGCCCGCGGCGGACGAATTCGGCGTGCAGTCGTGACACGCTCGGATCCGTCAGCCGGATGTCGGCCCCTCGGCCCCGGCCGATCGTGGTGATCTCGGGGCGCAAGGGCACCACCTCGCCGGTGTCCTCGATCCGTATGAACGGCCCCTCCACGGCAGTTCCTCCCCAGGTAGCCCGCCGTTACTTTCCCTACACCTCCGGCTTACCCAAACGTGGTGATGGGGAATCGCGCTTGGCCCAACGGAGAATCTCTCACGAAATTGGTTTGGACCTCTGCAAAGCCCTTTACCTGCTCACAGGTAGACTTCCAGCGTAGATAAGTGGAGGAAACACTTATGGCGGACAAGCCCACCAAAGGCCTGGCCGATGTCGTCGCCGCGTCCACAGCGCTGAGCGACATCGACGGCAAGGCGGGCCGGCTCTTCTATCGTGGCTACGACATCCACGATCTGGCCGGCCGTACCACCTTCGAAGAAACCGCTCACCTGCTCCAGCACGGAAAACTTCCCAACAGGGAACAACTCGCCGCATATGGCGACGAATTGGTCCGTGGCCGGAAGCTCGGCAACCTGGTTCAGGCCAACGTGGCGGAGATCGCCGAGAAGCAGGAGCCAATGGAGGCCCTGCGCACGCTGGTCTCGCTGGCCAGCGCCGACGACCCGGACAAGGACTCCAACGCCGCCGACGCGAACCTGCGCAAGGCGGCCAGACTCACCGCGCAGCAGCCGCTCCTGGTCGCCCGCTACCACGCCTCCAGAACCGGCACCGAGATCCCGGAGCCCGATCCCGAACTGAGCATCGCGGCCAACTTCCTGTTGCAGATCACCGGGCGGCTGCCGTCCGACCGGGAAGTGGAGATCTTCGACGAGTGCCTGGTGCTGCACGCGGACCACACCATGAACGCGTCCACCTTCGCGGCCCGCGTCTGCGCGGCTACCTTGTCGGACATGCACTCGGCCGTGGTGGCCGCCATCGGCACCCTGAAGGGCCCCCTGCACGGCGGCGCCAACGAGCAGGTCATGCGGACCCTGGAGAGCCTCGACCCCACCGGGGTGGCCCAGGCGGTCCGCGACAAGCTGGCCGCGCACGAGAAGATCATGGGGTTCGGGCACCGCGTCTACAAGGTCGAGGACCCGCGGGCCACCCACTTGCGCGCGATGTCGCGGGAGCTGGGCGAGGCGTCCGGGGACGACACCTACTACCGGATGTCGAAGGAGATGGAGGAGGTGGTTCTCGCCGAGAAGGGCCTCTACCCCAACGTCGACTTCTTCGCCGCCACCGTCTACCACTACCTTGGGATTCCAACTGATCTGTTCACGCCGGTCTTCTCGGTCAGCCGCATGGCCGGGTGGACCGCGCACGTGATCGAGCAGCACGCCGACAACCGGCTGATTCGCCCCGACAGCGAGTACATCGGCGAGCGCGACCAGAAGTGGACCCCGATTGACGAACGGTAACAAGACCCCCTGGTGGCCGTACCTGCTGGTGGCAGCGGGTGCGGCTGCCGGTCTTGGGCTGATCGCCCTGGGCTACGCCCCGCCCACCGCCGCCATGGTCATGGGGATCACGATGCTGGGTGGCGCCGGGCTGCGGCTGGTGGTGCCCGGCCGGAGCACCGGAGCGCTGGCCATCCGGAGCAGGAAGACGGACGTGCTCACCCTGGCCGTGTTCGGATTCCTCCTGGTGGTGGGGGCGATCGCCTTCTCCATCGACTTTCACGCGCCCTAGTCGCGGACCGGTAACGCCGGTTCGATAGCCTCAACGGCGCCGCAAAAAAGGACTGCCGCAGCAGGATTGTGTTCGTTCAGAAGGGGAACCCCACGCATGCCCAAGATCAAGGTAGCGGGCCCGGTCGTCGAGCTTGACGGCGACGAGATGACCCGGATCATCTGGCAGTTCATCAAGGACCAGCTGATCTTGCCCTACCTGGACGTCGACCTCAAGTACTACGACCTCGGCATCGAGCACCGGGACGCCACCGACGACCAGGTCACCATCGACGCCGCGCACGCCATCAAGCAGTACGGCGTGGGCGTCAAGTGCGCCACCATCACGCCGGACGAGGCCCGGGTCGAGGAGTTCGGCCTGAAGAAGATGTGGCGCTCCCCGAACGGGACGATCCGCAACATCCTCGGCGGCGTCATCTTCCGCGAGCCGATCATCATGTCCAACGTCCCCCGCCTGGTCCCGGGCTGGACCAAGCCGATCGTGGTCGGCCGTCACGCCTTCGGTGACCAGTACCGCGCCACCGACATCAGGATCCCCGGCGAGGGCGCGCTCACCCTGACCTTCACCCCCAGCGACGGCAGCCAGCCGATCGAACTGGACGTGTTCGACTTCCCCGGCGGCGGCGTGGCCATGGCCATGTACAACCTGGACGAGTCCATCCGCGACTTCGCCCGCGCCTCGTTCCGCTACGGCCTGGACCGCAACTTCCCGGTCTACCTGTCGACCAAGAACACGATCCTCAAGGCGTACGACGGGCGGTTCAAGGACATCTTCGCGGAGATCTTCGAGTCGGAGTTCAAGGCCGACTTCGAGGCCGCCGGGATCACCTACGAGCACCGCCTGATCGACGACATGGTGGCCGCCGCGCTCAAGTGGGAGGGCGGCTACGTCTGGGCCTGCAAGAACTACGACGGCGACGTGCAGTCCGACGTGGTGGCGCAGGGCTTCGGCTCGCTCGGCCTGATGACCTCGGTGCTGATGACCCCGGACGGCCAGACCGTGGAGGCCGAGGCCGCGCACGGCACGGTCACCCGGCACTACCGCCAGCACCAGCAGGGCAAGCCCACCTCCACCAACCCGATCGCGTCGATCTTCGCCTGGACCCGCGGCCTGCAGCACCGCGGCAAGCTGGACAACCAGCCCGAGGTGATCGACTTCGCGGACAAGCTGGAGCAGGTCTGCGTGGAGACCGTCGAGGGCGGCCAGATGACCAAGGACTTGGCGCTCCTGGTCGGCGGCGACGCCGAGTGGCTGACCACGCAGGACTTCCTGGCCGCGCTGGACGAGAACCTGAAGAAGAAGATGGCGCGCTAGACCCCCGTTTCGCGTGAAGGGCCGCCCGAGGGTGGCCCTTTCGCGTACGGGGGATCATCATGTCCCTTGGGGTCGTAAAGTGCTGCAAGTCGGTACTTTGCAGAATCATGGGGCTGAGATGATCGTTCCGCTCGGGCCGGGGGATCCGAAACAAATCGGGCCCTTCACTATTTCCGGGCAGCTCGGTGAGGGCGGTCAGGGCATCGTCTACCTGGGCGAGAACCAGGCCGGGGAGCGGGCCGCGATCAAGCTGCTGCACGTCAAGTTCACCGGGGACGCGATCGCCAGGTCCCGGTTCGCCCGGGAGTTACGTGCCGCGCAGCGGGTGGCGAGCGAGCGCACCGCCCGGGTGATCGCCGCCGACCTGCAGGGCGACACGCCGTACATCGCGAGCGAATACATCGAGGGCCAGTCGCTGCGGCACGCGGTGGAGGGCTCGGGCCCGCTGCGCGGCGCCGAGCTGGACCGGCTCGCGGTCGGTACGGCTACCGCGCTCACCGCCATCCACAACGCCGGAATCGTGCACCGCGACTTCAAGCCCGACAACGTGCTGCTGGCCGCCGACGGTCCCCGGGTGGTCGACTTCGGCATCGCCCGGATCATCGACTCGACCGGGACGATCACCAGCAGGGCGGTCGGCACGCCGGCCTACATGGCGCCCGAGCAGATCTCCGGGGACGACATCGGCCCGGCCACCGACGTGTTCGCGTGGGGCGCGACCATGGCCTACGCGGCGACCGGCCAGGTGGCCTTCGGCGGCTCCTCGATCGCGGTGGTGCTCAACCGCATCCTCAACCATGACATCGATGTCACCCCGCTGCCCGAGCCGCTGCGCGGGGTGGTCCGGGCCTGCCTGAACAAGACCGCCGCCGACCGGCCGACGGCCGACCAGATCCTGGCCCGGCTGCTCGGCCGCGCGGGCGAGGGCGTGCCCGCCACGATCGTGCTCCCCCCGAAGCGCAAGCGGCGGCGCTGGTTGCCCGCCGGTCTCGCGGTGGGCTCGTCCATGCTGGTGATCGGCGGGGTGGTGGCCGGCGCGGTGCTGATGCCCTTCGACGTCACCCCCACGCCGACCCCCACCCTGACGCCGACGACCCCACGCCCTACCGCGTTCACCTCGGTCTTCGACAAGGCCGCCGCCACCGGCAAGCTGATCATCGGGGTCAGGAACGACGTGCCGGGGCTCGCGTTCGCCGAACCGGGGACGGCCAGCAGCGGCTTCGAGGTCGAGGTGGCCAGATACATCGCCGACAAGCTCGGCGTGCCCGCGAGCGGGGTGAGCTTCCAGACCGTCACCCGCTTCACCCGCGTGGACGCGCTGAAGCTGGGCCAGGTGGACCTGGTGCTGGCCACCTACTCCTACGACGACTTCAAGACCGACGAGGTGACGTTCGCCGGGCCGTACTACCAGGCCAAGACCGACGTGCTGGTACGGCAGGACGCCAAGATCACCACCGAGGCCCAGCTGACCGGGAAACGGCTCTGCGCGCGCCCGAACAGCACCAGCGCCGACCAGGTCCTGGCCCGGGTGAAGATGACGCCGGTCGTCGCGGCGAACTACGGCGACTGCATGAACCTCCTGAAGGGTGGTCTGGTCGACGCGATCCCCGGCGACGACCTGATCCTGGCCGGCTTCGCCAACCGCGAGAAGACCCTCAAGTTCCGGGTGCTCGGCCTGGGCCTGGACGGCATCCGCTACGCGGTCGCGCTGCCCAAGGGCGACAAGCGGACCTGCGAGCCGGTCCGGCAGGCCATCCTCGACATGTACGAGACCGGCGCCGCCCGTACGCTGCTGAAACGCTTCTTCGGCAGGGTCGCCTTCACCCCTGAGACGGACACTCCTGAACGGGTGGCCTGTTAATAATCAGAAACCCGTTCCAGACAGCCGCATGGCCGCTGACCAGGCGACTCACCGCTGCGGCTGCCAGATCACGCCTTTCTAATTATTAGCGGCGTGTCACCACGATCCCCACCGACCGTCCGGGTTTGAATTGGATCCGAGAGTTCGGGGGAATTCATGGGTCGTTGGGTCGTTGCCGCGTTGGTCAGCCTGCTCACGGGGGTCGCGGCGCCGCCCGCACGGGCCGAGGGACCGTTCGGCGGCGCCGATCTGACCGTGAAGATCGAGTCCTTCCCGTCGATAGCGCAACCCGGGCAGACGATCACCTACCGGGTCACGGTCGGCAACGCCGGGCCCGGCGACGCGGTGCTGCCGGTGCTCACGGTCCGGATCCCGCGCGACGTCGAGATCATGAGCGTGGACGTGGCCGAGTGCCTGCCCGGGCGCGGCTACAACGAGGTCGTCTGCCGTTCGCCGCGCGACATCCTGGCCGGCGGCAAGGGCGGGGTGACCATCACCGGCCTGGTACGGCCCAGCGCGAGCGGCCCGCTCCGGGCCCAGGCCACGCTCGTCTCCGAGGTGGTCGACGCGGACGAGCAGAACAACCGCGTCAACGCCCTCACCAAGGTGGACGACGGCGCCGATCTCGCGGTCCGGCTCGTCCCGGCCCGGCGCGCCGCCCATCCGGGCGAGGAGTACTCCGTCGACGCGGTCGTGCACAATCGGGGCCCCCGAGAGGTTCGGGACGCCATCGTCTACGTGCAGTCGGGCCGGGCGCGCTTCCTGACCGGGACGGGCGCGCGCTGCCAGCTCCACGCGAATCTGGTCGGCTGCACGCTCCCGCCGATCAGGTCGGGCGCCTCGGCCCGGTTCCAGCTGGCCTTCCGCGCCCCGGAACGCCCGGTCCGCACCCAGGCCACCGTCTACTCGCGTGACCTGGGCGACCGCCGCCCCGCCAACAACCAGGCCCATCTGCGGCTCGCCGTCCCGCTAAGCCCCGCTAAATCCCGCTGAGGGGCATTTGACGGACGGCTGGGGCTCCGGGCCGCCGGTGGCGAACACCACACCGGCGGCGGCGATGAGACTGCCCAGCACGATGAGGGCCACAAGACCCAGCTTGGGAAGCAGTTCCCTCATGATGAGATCTCATCACATTTCACGGATTGAATTGGGGCAATTACCGAAGAGCCGCCCAGGCGTCCTCGACGATGCTCTGTAGCGTGGCGTGCTCCGGCTTCCAGCCCAGCTCGCGCTGGATCAGGTCCGAGGAGGCCACCAGCACGGCCGGGTCGCCGGGCCGCCTGGGCGCGGCCACGACCGGGATCTCGTGGCCGGTCACCTCGCGGCAGACGTCGATGACCTCCTGGTTGGAGAAACCGGTGCCGTTGCCCAGGTTGTAGATTCGGTGTATGCCCGGCGTGCAGGCGTCCAGGGCCAGCAGGTGGGCTTGGGCCAGGTCGGCGACGTGCACGTAGTCGCGGACGCAGGTGCCGTCCTGGGTGGGGTAGTCGGACCCGAACAGGCTGATCGAGTCGCGCTCGCCCAGGGCGACCTTGAGCACGTTGGGGATCAGGTGCGTCTCGGGCGTGTGGCGTTCGGCGAAGCGGCCGTACGCGCCGGCGACGTTGAAATAGCGCAGGCTGACGGCGGCCAGGCCGTACAGGGTGGCGAAGGTGGTGAGGGCGGTGTCCACGGCCAGTTTGGACGCGCCGTAGGGGTTGCCCGGGCGGGTCGGGTCGGACTCGCGGATAGGAGTGCGCTCGGGCTCGCCGTACACGGCGGCGGTGGAGGAGAAGACGATGCGGCCGACGCCCGCGCCGCGCATCTCGTCCAGCAGGGTGAGCGTGCCGCCGAGGTTGTTGGCCCAGTAGCGGTCAGGATGCTCGACCGACTCGCCGACCAGGGATTTGGCGGCGAAGTGCAGCACGGCGTCGAAACCGGTCAGATCTCCGGGCTCGGTGATCGAACCCTCCACGAAGGTCGCTGCCGCGGGGACCGCGTCGGCGTGGCCGGTGGAGAGGTCGTCCAGCACGGTGACCGCGTGCCCGGCCTCGACCAGCTGCGCCGCGACGACACTCCCGATGAATCCCGCGCCCCCGGTTACCAAAAGCTTCACGTTTGATCCTGTTCAGTTCTGTTTGAATCTGTCCGACCAGCCTAGCCGAGTACGCTGGCAGATCATTCTGTCGGCCCGGGCGGGAACCCCAGTGAACAGTCTCCTCACGAACATCGCCATCGTCCTGATCTTCATTCTGATCGGGGGCTTCTTCGCCGCCGCCGAGATGGCCATGGTCTCCCTGCGGGAGAGCCAGGTCCGCCGCCTGGCCACCTTCGGCCGCCGCGGCGCCCGGGTGGCCAAGCTGGCCCGCGACCCCAACCGGTTCCTGTCCGCGGTGCAGATCGGCGTGACCGTCGCCACCGTGCTGTCGGCCGCGTTCGGCGCGGAGCGGTTCAGCGGCCAGCTCACCCCCGTGCTCGAAGGCTGGGGGTTGTCCGGCCATGCCGCACCCGTGGTCTCCCTGGTGCTGGTCACGCTCGCCATCTCGTACGTCTCGCTGGTGCTGGGCGAACTCGCCCCCAAACGGCTGGCCCGGCAGCGCGCCGAAGGCCTGTCCCTGGTGATCGCGCCGTTCCTGGACCGGGTGGCCGCGCTGTCCCGCCCGGTCATCTGGGCGCTCTCCAAGTCCACCGACGGTGTCGTACGGCTGCTCGGCGGCAACCCCAAAACCGACCGCGAGAAGATCTCCACCGAGGAGCTCCGCGACATGGTGGTCGGCCACGCCGAGCTCACCGAGGATGAGCGGCACCTCATCGGCGAGGTCTTCGCGGCCGGGAAACGCCAGCTCCGCGAGGTCATGCTGCCCAGGACCGAGGTCGAGTTCATGGACGCGGACACTCCCCTGGCCGAGGCGGCGGTGCTGGCCGCCAGCATGCCCTACTCCCGTTTCCCGGTGTTCCGCGGCTCCTACGATGACATCGTGGGCTTCGTGCACGTGCGCGACCTGCTCGACCCGGTGCTCACCGGCCGGATCGAGCCGATCAGCGAGCTCGTCCAGATCCGCCCGGTCAAGATGCTGCCCAGCAGCAAGCGCGTGCTGATCACCCTCTCCGAGATGCGCGACGAGGGCCACCACCTGGCCATCGTCGTCGACGAGTACGGCGGCACCGACGGCATCGTCACCCTGGAGGACCTGGTCGAGGAACTCATCGGCGACATCCGCGACGAGTACGACGAGGACGAGGTGCCGGTCCGCAGGATCGCCGGGGACATCGAGGTCGAGGGTCTGGTCCGCCTGATCGACTTCGCCGACGAAACCGGCATCAACCTGCCCGAAGGGCCGTACGAGACGCTGGGCGGCTACGTGATGGCCGTGCTCGGCCACCTGCCGGCGGTCGGCGACTCGGTGGACAGCCCGGGGGCCGGGCTCACCGTCACCGAGATGGACGGCCGCCGGGTCTCCCGGGTCCTGGTGACCCCGAAGCCGATCTCTCCGCCGGTCGAGGATTCGAGTCGCTAGCGGCCGGGAACACCTGACAGAATCTAGGGCTATGGCCCGTCCTCGAGTTCTGTCCGGCATCCAGCCCACCGCCGACTCCTTCCACCTCGGCAACTATCTGGGCGCGGTGCGCCAGTGGGTCGCGCTGCAGGACACGCATGACGCGTTCTACATGGTGGTGGACCTGCACGCGCTCACGGTCAACCCGAGCGCGGCCGAGCTCACCCGCCGGACCAGGATCGCCGCCGCGCAGCTGTTCGCCTGCGGCCTGGATCCCGAGCGCTCGGCGGTCTTCGTGCAGAGCCACGTGCGCGAGCACGCCGAGCTGGCCTGGATCCTGATCTGCCAGACCGGCATGGGCGAGGCCGGCCGGATGACCCAGTTCAAGGACAAGTCCGCCAAGGTCGGCGAGGGCTCGGCCAGCGTGGGGCTGTTCACCTACCCGATCCTGCAGGCGGCCGACATCCTGCTCTACCAGGCCGACCAGGTTCCGGTCGGGGCCGACCAGAAGCAGCACCTGGAGCTCTCCCGCGACCTGGCCCAGCGGTTCAACAACCGGTTCGGGCCCACGTTCACCGTGCCGAGCCCGTACATCCTGAAGGAGGTCGAGAAGATCACCGACCTCCAGGACCCGACCGCCAAGATGTCCAAGTCCTCCTCCAGCCCGCAGGGCATCCTGGACGTGCTGGAGCAGCCGGGCCCGCTGCGGAAGAAGGTCATGCGCGCGGTCACCGACACCGGCTCCGAGGTGGTCGCCGACGAGGAGAACAAGCCCGGCATCACCAACCTGCTCAGGATCCAGTCCGCGATCACCGGCACGCCCGTCCCCGAGCTGGAGGCGCGGTATGCGGGGCAGGGCTACGGCACCTTCAAGAAGGACGTGGCCGAGGTGGTGGTGGAGACGTTCGCGCCGATCCGGGAGCGCACCGAGAAGCTGCTGGGCGACGAGGCCGAGCTGGACCGCATGCTCGCCGTCGGCGCGGCCAAGGCGCGCGCGGTCGCGGTCGAGACCATGGCGCACGTCCGGGAGAACATCGGGTTCCTGCCCACGGGGTAAGAGAGACCTGTGATCGCGCGCCTTAAGCAGCTCATCGAGTCGATCAAGGCGCGCGGGCGCGGACTCATCGAATACGCGCGAATCCGGTTCGCGTGGATCGACCACCTGATCCGGACCGTGCATCGCTACCAGCTGCAGTCGGGCGATCACCTCGCCGGGTCGGTCACCTACTTCGCGTTCCTGTCGTTCTTCCCGCTCATCTCGCTGGTGTTCGCGCTGTTCGGGTACGTCGTCGCGTTCGGCTGGCTGGACCCCGAGGCCAAGAAGACGATCACCGCCGCGATCAACGAGCAGCTGCCGGGTCTGGCCGGCCAGCTCCAGATCGACCAGCTCGCGGACGCGCGGGTCAACGCCGGGATCATCGGTCTGGTCGGTCTGCTCTACGCGGGCCTGGGCTCGGTGGACGCGCTCAGGACGGCCTTCCGCAAGATCTGGATGAGCACCGAGCCGCAGCTCAACTTCTTCCTGCTCAAGCTCAGGGACCTGGTCGCGCTGATCCTGCTCGGCGTCATCATGCTCGCCTCGGTGGTGATCGCGGGATTCGCCGGGGGCGCGACCAGCACGGTGGCGGGCTGGTTCGGCCTGGAGCACTCGGTGATCGGCACGCTCGGCGTGGCCGCGGCCGGCATCCTGGTCAGCCTCGCCGCCGACATCCTGCTGTTCCTCGTCCTGCTGGGCTGGCTGGCCAGGCCGAAGCCGCCACCGCCGTTCAAATACATGCTCCGGGGCGCGGTGCTCGGCGCGATCCTGTTCGGGGTGCTCAAGCAGCTCGCCACGCTGCTGCTGGCGCACACCCTGAGCAATCCGGTGTACGGCACGTTCGCCGTCATCGTGGGCCTGCTGATCTGGATGAACCTGTCGGCCCGGGTGATCCTCTACTCGGCCGCCTGGACGGCCACCGCCGCCCTCGGGCCACCGCCGGAGCCCTCGCCGATCCCGTCCAACGGGTATTAACGGCGGCGGGCGCGGCGGCGGATGCCGTACCCGATCCAGACCAGGCCGCCGGTCAGGCTGCCGATCAGGACGAGGGTGGCCACCAGCGGGGTGCCGCTCTTCTCGACCGTGGTGGTGGCGACGTCCGCGGCCGCGGGGATCGGCGTGACCGATTTGGCGAGCGGCGTCGGGGTGTGGTCCGGGAGCGGGTTGACGAGCGTGCCGACCGGGGCGACCTTGCCGCGGTTGGCGAAGCCCCAGTCGAGCAGGTCGGCCACCTCGCTCCAGAAGGAGCCCTCGTGGCGCATGATCGCGACGATCACGGTGTGCCCGTTCCTGCGGGCCGCGCCGACGAAGCTGCCCTGGGCCTTGGACGTCCAGCCGTTCTTGACGCCCACCATGCCGTTGTAGGTCCACAGCAGCTTGTTGTGGTTGCCGATCTCGTAGTAGCCCTTGGGCGCCGGAAATTTCGCGGTCTTGGTGGAGATGTAGTCCTTGAACGAGGGGAGTTTGAGGCCCGCGCGGGCGATCAGCGCCAGATCGTAGGCGGAACTGCTCTGGCCGGGCTCGTCCAGGCCGCTCGGGGTCTTGGCCACCGTGTCGTTGGCTTGCAGGCGCCTGGCCTCGGCGTTCATGTCCGCCAGCGTGGCCGGGACGCCGCCGTTGGCCTCGGCCAGCGCGTGCGCGGCGTCGTTGCCCGAGACCATCAGCAGGGCCCGGAACAGATCGTCCACCTGGTAGATCGGCTTGGGCACCAGGCCGACCGCGCTGCCCTCGATGTTGCAGGCCTCCCGGCTCGGCTGGACCCGCTTGTTCTTGTTCAGCTTGGGGATGAGCGTGACCGCGGTCAGCGCCTTGAGCGTGCTCGCCGGCAGGAACCGCCCGTGCGGGTTCTTGGCCGCCAGCACCTGCCCGGTCTCGGCGTCGGCGATCACGAACGCGCTGGCCTTGCTTTTCGGCGGCGCCTTCGCGCCGGGCGGGAGCACCAGGCCGGTTCCGGCCAGCTGTTCGCCGCCGATGGTGTCCGCCCGGGCGCTGGATTGGCCCGCCCCGACCAGGGCAGTCGTCAGTACTGCGACCCCGAGGGCGCTCGTCCCAATTCGCATGTCCGGACATCTCCCCCAAAGCTCGCAGCCGTACGCATCGCGACACGCCGACCCTACTGGGCCCCGGGCACCGATGAGCGCACGCCGCAGGGGCTTGGCGATGTGTGACTATTTGGGACCTATTGGAGGATCTTGTCCTCTGAGTGACCATGCACTGAACGCAACCGCTCATGGTGAGGAATTCGGGATGGCCGATTTTTGCCACGCCGAGTGACGGTGCCTGAGACGATGGACTATGGAGGTAGTTGTGGCGATTGAGTTTAATCCGTCCCGTGGCGCCACTCTGGGCGTCGAATGGGAGCTTCAGCTCGTCGACACGCGTACGCGGCGCCTCCGGCAGGACGCACGTGACGTGCTCGCCGCCGTACCTGACCTGAGCGAGGGCACCCGGCCGAAGGCCATGCACGAGCTCATGGAGTCCCAGATCGAGATCGTGACCGATATCTGCCACACGGCGGCGGAAGCCGTACACGATCTGGACAAGAGCATCCAGCGGTTACGCTCCGTGGTGGAACCCCGGGGCATCGCCCTGGCCTGTACGGGCACCCACGCCATCAGCGAATGGCAGGACGCCGAGTACGCGCCCATGCAGCGCTACGCCGAGCTGGTCGTGGAGCTGCAGTGGCTGGCGCGGCGCATCCAAACATTTGGCGTACATGTCCACGTGGGGGTCCGGGAAAGAGATAAAGTCATTCCTATAGTCAACGCACTTGCGGCCTACCTGCCGCATTTCCTGGCGTTGACGACCTCCAGCCCGTACTGGGGCGGCCAAGACACCGGGCTAGCCTCCAGCCGGGCCATCGTTTTTGGTGCGCTGCCCACCGCTGGACCGCCGCATCTATTGGCGGATTGGGCGGAGTTCGAGGAGTACATGGACACCCTGGTGCGTGCCGGCACCATCAGAAGCATCAAAGAGGTGTGGTGGGACATCCGGCCACACCCCGACTTCGGCACGATCGAGATCAGGATGTTCGACGGCATTCCGACCTTGCGGGAGGTCGGGATGGTCACCGCGCTGTCCCAGTGTCTCGTGCAACAGTTCGACCAGCAGCTCGACCGCGGCTACACGCTACCCCAGCCGGCCGCCTGGGTGGTCCGGGACAACAAGTGGCGGGCCACTCGATACGGCCTGGACGCCACCGTCATCACCGACGACCGGGGCGCCACCGCGCCGATGCGGGACATGCTCTACGAGCTGCAGCGCGAGCTCGAGCCCGTCGCCGGCCGGCTCGGCTGCGCCGACGAGCTGGCCGTGCTGACCGACGTGCTGGAGCAGGGCAGCTCGTGCGAACGCCAGCGGGCCGTCCGCGCCGGGGGCGGCACGCTCGAAGACGTCGTGGACGCCACGATCACCGAGTTCGCCGAGAACCGGTTCGTGACGTCCGGCCGCCATTCCTCCCGCGAACCGACCGACCACATAGGAACGTGAAAGGGAACGCCAGTGACGACCTCGCTCGCGGAGGGGACCGAACTCGCCGGGCAGTTGGCCCAGTTCCTCGTCAAGCACGACGAGGAACTGATCGAGTTCCGGCGTGACCTGCACGCCCACCCGGAGACCGCCTTCAACGAGCACCGCACCACCGAGGCGATCGCGCAGCGGCTGAAGGACGCCGGGCTCAGCCCCCGTCCGCTCGCCCGCGGCACCGGCCTGTGGGCGGACATCGGCCGGGGCGACGGGCCGCTCATCGCCCTGCGCGCGGACATCGACGCGCTGCCGATGGAGGATGAGAAGGATGTTCCGTACCGGTCGGTGTACCCGCACGCCTGCCACGCGTGCGGGCACGACGCGCACACCGCGATCGTGCTGGGGGCCGGGCTCTTCCTGCAGTCCCAGGCCGAGGCGGGGGTGCTGCCCGGTCGGATCCGGCTGATCTTCCAGCCCGCCGAGGAGATCGCGGGCGGCGCGCTCGAAGTCGTCAAGGAGGGCGGCCTGTCCGGGGTCGACCGGATCTTCGCGGTGCACTGCGACCCCAGGATTGAGGTCGGCAAGGTCGGCCTGCGCACCGGCGCGATCACCGGCTCCTGCGACAACCTGCAGCTCAAGGTGTCCGGACCCGGCGGCCACACCGCCCGGCCGCAGATGACGGTGGATCTGGTGTTCGCGCTCAGCAAGATCGTCACCGAGCTGCCCGCCATTCTGTCCCGCCGGGTGGATCCGCGGTCCAGCCTCAGTCTGGTCTGGGGGCAGATCTCCGCGGGGTCCGCTTTCAACACGATCCCTGACGTCGGGTACGCCCAGGGCAGCATCCGCTCCCTGGACGAGGACACCTGGCACACCGCGCCGGAACTGATCAAGTCATTGGTGGACCAGGTCGCCGCGCCGTACGGGCTTGACGTCGAGCTGGACTACCGCAGGGGCACCCCGGCCACGGTCAACGAGGCCAAGAGCATCCAGATGTTCAACGACGCGGTGAGCAAGTTCATCGGCGAGAGCGCCGCCGTGCCCACCCCGCAGAGC
The DNA here is from genome assembly GCF_039871605.1 of Acrocarpospora sp. B8E8. Lineage (NCBI taxonomy): Bacteria > Bacillati > Actinomycetota > Actinomycetes > Streptosporangiales > Streptosporangiaceae > Acrocarpospora > Acrocarpospora sp. B8E8. The sequence continues at coordinate 20,438 of NZ_JBDPLV010000079.1, forward strand.
CTGGGCGGCGAGGACTTCTCCTGGTACATCGAGTCCGTGCCCGGCGCGCTGGCCCGGCTGGGCGTGCGGCCCCCGGGCGCGACCGCCGTCACCGACATCCACCACCCGGCGTTCGACATCGACGAGCGGGCGATCGGGATCGGCGTCAAGGTGATGGCCACGACCGCGCTCGCCGCCATGTGATCCAAAACTTTTCGGAGGGGCTAGCTCCGCATTGCACCCTGGATGTGACGCTATTCACATAGCGTCGCTAGGAGGGGATGTGCGCCGCGTCATCCTGACCGTCCCGCTGGTTCTGGTCGTGGGCTGCGGCGGGCTGGCCACGGAGGGGCCCTCGCCGAGTCCGGCCGCCAGGATGACTGTCGGAATTGTGTACGCCGCGGGTGGGCGCGGCGACAAGTCCTACAACGAATCCGCCGCGTTCGGCCTGGACAAGGCGCGGGCCGAATTCGGGCTGCGCGCCAAGGAGCTGGCGGCTGGGCTGCGCGACAGCGACGCGCAGCGGGCCCAGCGGTTCAGGCTGCTCGCCGAGAGCGGTTGCGACCCCGTCATCGGGGTCGGATTCATCCATGCGACCGCGGTGAAAACGGTCGCGGCCGAGTTCCCCCGGGTCAGGTTCGCCATCGTCGACGACAACTCGGCGCGGGCGCCCAACATCACCAACCTGCTGTTCGCTGATAACGAGGGCTCGTTCTTGGTCGGCGCGGCGGGTGCGCTCAAGTCCAGAACCGGCAAGCTGGGCTTCATCGGCGGCGCGGACGTGCCGCATATCCGCACGTACGAGGTCGGCTACCGGGCGGGCGCGACGCATGTCAAGCCGAAGGTCCGGATCCAGGTCAAGTACCTGAGCAAGGGGCCCGACCTGTCCGGCTTCCGCGACCCCGCCCTGGCCGGGACCGTCGCCCACGACATGTACCAGTCCGGCGTCGACATCATCTACCAGGTCGCGGGCCGCTCCGGCTCGGGTGTGTTCGAGGCGGCCCTGGCCCAGGAACGCTGGGCGATCGGGTCGATCTCCGACCAGGCCAAGACCGCGACCCCGTCGGTCCGGGAGAACATCCTCACCTCGATGGTCAAGAAGATCGATGTGGCCGTGTTCGACTTCATCGCCAGCGTGGTCCGCGGCAAGGTCCGGGCCGGGCCGATCACGTATGACCTGAAGGCGGGCGCTATTGACTACACCACCACAGGCAGCCATATCCGCGACTTCGTGCCCCGCCTGAACGCGCTCAAGCGGCAGATCATCAACGGAACGATCAAGGTCCCCACCGGTTGACCTGGTCACAGGCAGGACTGAGCTGGATAACGGACCTGTTGCGGACTTGCGTGAGCATTTGGTAGTTGCAGGTCAAACAACTATCTTCCGTGCAGGGTTGCCGTGCGTTCCTTTCGCGCGTGCGACGGAAGTTGGACGTCACGGAAGGGGAGTTCACCTTGCTCCGCAATCGTTTTGGCAGGCTCATCGCCGGTACCGCGGCGAGCGCCATGCTGTTCGCCGTCGCCGCTTGTGGCGGTGACGACACCGAGGCCGCTCCCAGCGGCGCACCGGCCGCCTCGTCATCCGCCCCCGCCGCGGCCTCGGCGAAGGTCGGTCTCGCATACGACATCGGCGGGCGTGGTGACCAGTCGTTCAACGACTCCGCCGCGGCTGGCCTGGACAAGGCCAAGGCCGAACTCGGCGTCGAGGTCAACGAGCTCGAGGCCGCCAACGGCGAGACCGACGCGCAGAAGGAGGAGCGCCTGCGCCTCCTGGCCACCGGCGGTTTCAACCCGATCATCGCGGTCGGCTTCGCCTACTCCGGCGCGATCACCAAGGTCGCCAAGGAGTTCCCCGACATCAAGTTCGCCATCGTCGACGACGCCGCCGAGGGCGCGAACATCTCCAACCTGGTCTTCGCCGAGGAGCAGGGCTCGTTCCTGGTCGGCGTGGCCGCCGCGCTCAAGTCCACCAAGAACAGCGTGGGCTTCGTCGGCGGCGTGGACGTGCCGCTGATCCACAAGTTCGAGGCGGGCTTCGAAGCCGGTGCCAAGGCCGTCAAGCCGGACGTCAAGGTGCAGAAGAAGTACCTGACCCAGCCCCCGGACTTCTCCGGCTTCGGTGACCCGGCCAAGGGCAAGACGGCCGCCGAGGGCATGTTCGACGCGGGCGCCGACGTGATCTACCAGGCCGCGGGCGGTTCCGGCGCGGGCGTCTTCGAGGCCGCCAAGGCCGCCGGCGGCATGGCCATCGGCGTCGACTCCGACCAGGCCAAGACGGCCGACCCGACCGTCGCCGACGTCATCATCACCTCGATGCTGAAGAAGGTCGACGTCGCGGTCTTCGACTTCATCAAGAACTTCACCGCCAACACCGTCAAGCCCGGCATCACCGTCTACGACCTGAAGGCCGGCGGCGTCGACTACTCCCTCACCGGGGGCAAGATCGACGACATCAAGGCCCAGATCGACGAGTACAAGAACAAGATCATCAGCGGCGAGATCACGGTTCCGACCGGCGCCTGACCCGATGACACCGCGGGGCCCGGTAGCTGCAACGCCGGGCCCCTTGGTTTACTTTCCTTCGGGAGGCCGAGATCAGCACCCAGACCGCAGTCGCCCTGGACGGCATCACCAAACGATTCCCGGGCGTCGTCGCCAACCGCGACATCCACCTGAGCGTTGCCAAGGGCCACATCCACGCCATCGTCGGCGAGAACGGCGCCGGCAAGTCCACGCTCATGAAGATCCTGTACGGCATGCAGCGGCCGGACGAGGGTGAGATCCGCATCAACGGCTCCCCAGTCTCCTTCCACACCCCCGCTGACGCCATCGCCGCCGGCATCGGCATGGTGCACCAGCACTTCATGCTGGCCGACAACCTGACCGTGCTGGAGAACGTGGTCCTCGGCAGCGAGCCGCGCAAGGGCGGCGTCGCGCTCGACTTCGCCGCCGCCCGCAAGAAGATCAAGGAGATCTCCGACGCGTACGGCCTGGACGTCGACCCCGACGTGCTGGTCGAGGACATCGGCGTGGGCCTGCGGCAGCGGGTCGAGATCCTCAAGGTGCTCTACCGGGGCGCCCGCATCCTCATCCTGGACGAGCCCACCGCCGTGCTCGTGCCGCACGAGGTGGACGAGCTCTTCGAGAACCTGCACGGCCTGGTCCGCGAGGGCATCACGATCATCTTCATCTCGCACCACCTGGACGAGGTGCTCAAGGTCGCCGACGCGATCACGGTGATCCGCCGCGGCACCACGGTGGCCAGCGTGGACCCCAAGTCCGTCAACGCCCGGCAGCTGGCCGAGCTGATGGTCGGCTCGGAACTGCCCAGCCCCGAGACCCGGGAGTCCACGGTCACCGACGTGGTGGCGCTCCAGGTAACCGGCCTGACCATGGCGGCCTCCGCCTGGCGGCCGATCCCGAAGGGCACCCCGGCCAGCTTCTACATGGACCAGATGCGGGCCGAGGGCGGCGGCCGGTTGCTGCTGGAGGACGTCTCCTTCACCATCCACAAGGGCGAGGTCCTCGGCATCGCCGGAGTGGAGGGCAACGGCCAGGCCGAGCTGGTCGAGGCCATCATGGGCATCCGCCCGTCGGTCGGCGAGATCACCCTGGCCGGGACCGACATCGGCGACTGGTCCACCCTGCGCCGCCGGGACGCCGGCATCGGCTACATCCCGGAGGACCGCCAGCGCCACGGCCTGCTGCTGCTCGCCCCCCTGTGGGAGAACCGCATCCTCGGCCACAATTCCGGCGGCGTCTGGATCGACCGCAAGGGCGCCCGCGCCGACACCGAACGCATCGTCGCCCAGTACGACGTCCGTACCCCCGGCATCGACGTGGACGCCGCCGCGCTCTCCGGCGGCAACCAGCAGAAGCTGATCGTCGGCCGGGAGATGAGCGGCGACCCCGTGCTCCTCATCGCCTCCCACCCCACCCGCGGCGTCGACGTCGGCGCCCAGGCCGCGATCTGGGACCATCTGCGCAGCGCCCGCGCCGCCGGGCTGGCCGTGCTGCTCATCTCGGCCGACCTGGACGAGCTGATCGGCCTGTCCGACACGCTGAAGGTGCTGCTGCGCGGCAAGATCGTCGCGGACGTCGACCCGGCGAACGTGACCCCGGAACAGCTCGGCTCGGCGATGACCGGCGCCGGGGAGGAAGCATGAGCCCTCAGACCCCCGACACCTTCGTCAACCGGCTGCTGGGCCGGATCAAGCTGAACGGCCTGATGGCGCTGGCCGCGCCGGTGCTGGCGATCCTGTTCGCCGGGCTGATCACGTCGGTGGTGCTGATCCTCACCGACCACCCGCCCGTCGACACGCTGCTGTCCATGGTCGAGTACGGCAGCACGCCCCGCTCGCTGGTCGGGATCATCAACCTGGCCTCCGCCTACTACCTGTCCGCCATGGCCGTCGCGCTCGGCTTCCGGATGAACCTCTTCAACATCGGCGTGGACGGCCAGTACCGGCTGGCCGCCCTGATCGCCGCCGCCGTCGGCGGCGCGGTCACCCTGCCCAAACCCCTGCACATCGGCCTGATCCTGATCGTCGCGGTGGCGGTCGGCGCCGCCTGGGCGGGCATCGCGGGCGTGCTCAAGGCCAGGCGCGGGGTCAGCGAGGTCATCTCCACCATCATGCTGAACACCATCGCCACCGGCCTGGGGGCGTGGCTGCTGGCGCAGTGGGCGGTCCCGGTGGCCGGGAGCAACAACATCGGCACCAACCCGATCCCCGAATCGGGGCACGTGCCCAGCATCCCGCTCATCCCGGGCGCGCCCAACGAGGTCTTCGGCCTGTTCGTGGTGGCCGTCCTGGTCGGGATCGGGTTCCACGTGCTGCTCAACCGCACCCGGTTCGGCTTCAACCTGCGCTCCACCGGCCTGTCCGAACCGGCGGCCGTGGCCAGCGGGGTCGACGTCAAGAAGATGGTCATCGTGGCGATGCTCATCTCCGGCGGCATGGCCGGCCTGGTCGGCATGCCGCAGCTGCTCGGCTCTTCCTACTCCTACAGCCTGGACTTTCCGCCCGGGTTCGGCTTCACCGGCATCGCCATCGCCCTGATCGGCCGCAACAACCCGATCGGGGTCGCGTTCGGCGCGCTGCTGTGGAGCTTCCTGGACGTGTCGCAGAACATCCTCAGCCTCGAAAAGGTGTCGCCGGAGATCGTGACGATCATGCAGGGCGTGATCGTGCTCGCGGTCGTCATCGCGTACGAGCTGGTGCACCGCTACCGGATCGCGGCCGAGCAGCGCCGGGTCAGCCGGGAACTGTCGGCCTCGGTCGGCATGGAAGGAGCAGCCGCGTGAGCGCCGTCACCACCACGCCGGCGGTCGCCGTGCCGCCGACCGGCAAGTTCCGGGTGACCTGGCCGGTCATCCTGCTCGGCGCCGCCGGGCTGCTGGTCCTGCTCTCGCTCACCAGGATCGTCACCGGCGCGCACGACATCACCTCCAGCGGCACCGTGAGCGCCGCGCTCTACCTGGCGGTGCCGATCGGGCTCGCCGGTCTGGGCGGGCTCTGGTCAGAACGCTCCGGCGTGGTCAACATCGGCCTCGAAGGCATGATGATCCTGGGCACCTGGTTCGGCGCGTGGGGGGCGCTGGTCACCGGCAACCCCTGGGTCGGGGTCGTCGCGGGAGCGCTCGGCGGCGCGGCGGCCGGAGTGCTGCACGCGATCGCCACGGTCACCTTCGGCGTCGACCACGTGGTCTCCGGCGTGGCCATCATCCTGCTCGGCACCGGCATCGCCAAATACCTGTCCGCCCTGATCTTCTCCACCATGCCGGGCGGCGGCGACACCCAGTCCCCCCGCATCCCGGCCATGCAGAGCATCGGCCTGTGGGGTCCCGGCGGGGACAATCGGTGGGTCCTGTTCGAGGGCGCCGATCCGCTGCGCACCCTCGAAACCCAGCGCTGGTTCTTCGTCTCCGACCTCGCCGGGCTGCTGCGCGGCCTGACCACCAACGTCTCGCTGTTCACCATCCTGGCCATCCTGCTGGTGCCGTTCTCCGTCTGGATGCTCTGGCGGACCTCCTTCGGTCTGCGCCTGCGCGCCTGCGGCGAGCGGCCGGTGGCGGCCGAGTCCCTGGGCGTCAACGTCTACTACTACAAGTACGTGGCGGTGATCGTCTCTGGCGCGCTGGCCGGGCTCGGCGGCGCGTTCCTGTCCATCGTGGCGGCCGGCACCTACCGGGAGGGGCAGACCGGCGGGCGCGGCTTCATCGGCCTGGCCACGGTCATCTTCGGCAACTGGCGCCCCGGCGGCCTCGCGGCCGGCGCGGGCCTGTTCGGCTACACCGACGCCCTCCAGCTCCGCCAGGGCGGCACCTCGGTGCACGCGCTGCTCCTGGTCGTGGCCCTGCTCCTGGCCGCTGTGGGCGTCTACCAGCTGGTACGGCTGTCGCGCAACCGCGCCGCCCTGATCACCGGCGGGTGCGCGGTGGCGGTGCTCGCGCTGTTTATGATCACCGACACGGTGCCCGAGCAGTTCACCTCCTTCACCCCGCACCTGACTACGCTGCTGGTACTGGCCTTCGCCTCGCAGCGGCTGCGGATGCCGGCCGCGGATGGCTTGCCGTACCGGAGAGGACAGGCGAAGTGACGATTGACTGGGAGCTGTTGCGGGAGCACGCGGCGGAGGCGATGACGCACGCGTACGCGCCGTACTCCAAGTTCCCGGTCGGGGCCGCGGCCCTGGTGGACGACGGCCGGATCGTGGTCGGCTGCAACGTGGAGAACGCTTCGTACGGGCTCGGCCTGTGCGCCGAGTGCGGGCTGGTGTCGGCGTTGCACGCCTCGGGCGGGGGGCGGCTCGTCGCGTTCACGTGCGTGGACGGCCATGGTGAGCTGCTCATGCCGTGCGGCCGCTGCCGCCAGCTGCTGTTCGAGCAGGGCGGCCCCGAGCTGCTGCTGGAAACGCCGGAGGGGCCGTGGCGGATGGCGGACATCCTGCCGTTCGCCTTCGGGCCTGATGATCTGTCGCGGTAAGTGGGGGAGAGCGTTCAGTGGGGGAGAGCATGGCATTTGACGCCGTCGAGATCATCTCGATCAAGCGGGACCGGGGGGAGCTGTCCACCCCGCAGATCGACTGGGTGATCGACGCGTACACGAAGGGCGAGGTGGCCGACGAGCAGATGTCCTCGCTGGCCATGGCGATCCTGCTCAACGGCATGAACCGCCGTGAGATCGCCGACTGGACCCAGGCCATGATCCGCTCGGGCGAGCGGATGGACTGGTCGGCGCTGGACCGGCCCACCGCCGACAAGCACTCCACGGGCGGCGTCGGCGACAAGATCACCCTCCCGCTGGCCCCTCTGGTGGCCGCCTGCGGCGCGTATGTGCCGCAGCTCTCCGGCCGCGGGCTGGGCCACACCGGCGGCACCCTGGACAAGCTCGAATCCATCCCCGGCTGGCGCGCCAACCTCTCCAATGACGAGATGCTGGCCGTCATCCGCGCCTCCGGGGCGGTCGTCTGCGCGGCCGGGACCGGCCTTGCCCCCGCCGACAAGAAGCTCTACGCGCTTCGCGACGTCACCGGCACCGTCGAGTCCATTCCCCTGATCGCCTCGTCGATCATGTCCAAGAAGATCGCCGAAGGCACCGGCTCGCTCGTCCTGGACGTCAAGGTGGGTTCCGGCGCCTTCATGAAGACCGTGGACAACGCGCGCGAGCTGGCCGCAACCATGGTCGCCCTCGGCACCGACGCGGGCGTCCGCACGGTGGCCCTGCTCACCGCCATGGACCGCCCCCTCGGCCTCAAGATCGGCAACACCCTGGAGGTCGAAGAATCCGTGGAGGTGCTGGCCGGGGGTGGCCCTTCCGATGTCATCGAGCTCACCCTGCACCTGGCCCGCGAGATGCTCGCCGCCGCCGGGGTCTCCGGCAAGGACCCCGAGCAGGCCCTCAAGGACGGCTCCGCCATGGACGCCTGGCGCCGCATGATCACCGCCCAGGGCGGCGACCCCGACGCCCTCCTGCCGCACGCCGCCGAATCCATGACCCTCACCGCCCCCGCCTCCGGCGTCCTGTCCCGTCTGGACGCCTTCGGCGTCGGCGTGGCCGCCTGGCGCCTGGGCGCGGGCCGCGCCCGCAAGGAGGATCCCGTCTCCTTCGGCGCCGGCATCACCCTGCACGCCAAGCCCGGCGACATCGTCCGCGAGGGCCAGCCGCTGCTGACCCTGCACACCGACGAGACCGCCCGCTTCGAGCGGGCCCTGCAGTCCCTGGACGGCGCCTACGAGGTGTCGGCCGCGAGCGACCCCACCCTGCTGCCGCTGGTGATCGACCGTATCGAGGCTTAATTAAGAAGTCGCGACCTGGACGTGCCTGGTCGGCGGCTGATGGGACGGATCTCAGGTCAATAGCTCACAGATGTTCGCCGAGGACGGCCCGGTGGGTGGGCCGGGCCTCGTCACACGCGAGCCGTCCCTTCTCGGTGAGGGTGACGAAGATGCCGCGGCGGTCGGCCTGGCAGAGGGCTCGGGTGACGAGGCCGTCGCGTTCGAGGCGGGCGATCAGGCGGGAGAGAGCGCTCTGGCTGAGGTGGACGCACTCGGCCAGTTCCTGGACGCGGAACTTGCCGTCGGGGGATTCGCAGTCGCCTTCGGACATGCGGTCGAGGACCTCGAACTCGCTGACGCCCAGGTCGTGCTTGTCGTGTAGTTCGCGCTCCAGGGCGCACACGATCGTCGCGTGCTGGGCCAGGAGGTGGCGCCAGGCGGTGACGACGTCGGTGTCGTTCATGAGTCCTCCCGGGCCAGAAGATAGCATGCATGGATAATATATGCAAACGCATTAAATGCTTGTGCATTGAATGCATGTGCATGTAATGTCCCGGCCATGGAATCATCTGCCCGAGATCAGCGATGGGGGGCCGCCCTCTGGGGGCTGCTCGCCGTTCTCTGTGCTGTGGTCTTTCTAGATGGGCTCGATGTCTCGATGGTCGGCGTGGCGTTGCCGTCCATCCAGGCCGAGCTGGGGATGTCGACGGCCTCTCTGCAATGGGTGGTCAGTGGCTATGTGCTGGGTTATGGGGGTTTGCTGCTTCTTGGTGGTCGGACGGCTGATCTGCTAGGACGGCGGCGGGTGCTGCTCGTCGCGCTGGGGGTGTTCGCGGGGGCCTCCCTGCTGGGCGGGCTGGTCGACAATGGCGCGCTGCTGATCGCGGCGCGGTTCGTGAAGGGGGTCAGTGCGGCGTTCACGGCCCCGGCGGCGTTGTCGATCATCACCACCACGTTCGCGGAAGGGCCCGCCAGGAACCGGGCGCTGAGCATCTTCACCGCGTGCGCGGCCAGCGGGTTCTCCCTCGGGCTCGTGCTGTCCGGCTTCCTGACCGAATTGGGCTGGCGGTGGACGTTCCTGAGCCCGGTCCCGGTGGCGCTGCTGGCGCTGTTCCTGGGCAGCCGCTTGATCCCGAGGAACGACCACCGCGCCGAGGGCGGCTACGACGTGCTGGGGGCGATCACCATCACGGCCTCCATGCTGCTGCTGGTGTTCACCGTGGTGGAGGCGCCAGAGGTCAGCGTGACGCGTACGGCTCTGACGGGGGCCGCGTCACTCGGACTCCTGGCCCTCTTCCTCTGGCTGGAACGCCGGGTACGGCATCCGCTCATCCGCCTCGGCATCCTCCGGGCCGGACACCTGGCCCGGGCCAATATCGGGATCATGATCCTTTTCGGGTCGTACATCGCGTTCCAGTTCGCGGCCATGCAGTACTTCCAGAACATGCTCGGCTGGTCGGCGCTGGAGACCGCGCTGGCGTTCCTGCCGGCGGGGCTGCTGGTGGCGATCACCTCCACCAAGATCGGCAGCCTGGCGGACCGGTTCGGCACCGGCAGGCTGATCGCGGTCGGCACGGTCGCGCTGATCGCCGGATACGCCATGTTCCTGCGCGTCGACGAGACGCCCAGCTTCTGGGGGCTGGTGTTCCCGGGCATGGTGCTGCTGGGGATCGCGTTCGCGCTGTCGTTCCCGTCGCTGAACATCCAGGCGGTGGCGGGGGTGCACGACGACGAGCAGGGGCTGGCGTCGGGGCTGCTCAACACCTCGGGGCAGGTCGGCGGGGCGGTGGTGCTGGCGATCGTGACGGCGGTGCTGACCACGGGGTCCGGGGACCCGATCGCCACCTTCCGCTCGGCGGTCGTGATCTCGGTGGTGTTCGCGCTGGTCGGGCTCGGCGTGGCGATCAGCGGGCTGCGCTTCCGGTCCGTCAAGGAGCCGGACCAGCAGGAAAAGGTGCTCGAAACCGTTTGATCCGTCCTTCGGCAAACTCTGCTAGATCGTTGTTTTCGCAGGTGGCGGTAGGATGCCTGGATGACCCAGCCCACTCTTGAGGAGATCCGCCAGGCTCCGAAGGTCCTGCTCCACGACCATCTCGACGGCGGACTGCGGACGGACACGATCATCGATCTGGCCCGGGAATCCGGCTACGACAAGCTGCCCTCGACCGATCCGGCCACCCTGGCCCAGTGGTTCCAGGAGGCGTCGGATTCGGGATCGCTGGAGCGGTATCTGGAGACCTTCGCGCACACCGTGGGGGTCATGCAGTCCCGGGAGGCGCTGATCAGGTGCGCGGCCGAGTGCGCGGAGGACCTCGCCGACGACGGCGTCGTCTACGCCGAGGTGCGGTACGCGCCCGAGCTGCACACCTCCGGCGGGCTCAGCCTGGACCAGGTCGTCACCGCGGTCAACGAGGGCTTCAGGATCGGCTGCCAGGGCCGGGACATCAGGGTCGTCGCGCTGCTCACCGCGATGCGCCACCAGGCCAGGTCGATGGAGATCGCGGAACTGGCCGTGCGGTACCGGGACGTGGGCGTGGTCGGCTTCGACATCGCCGGCGCCGAGGCCGGCTACCCGCCCACCCGGCACCTGGACGCGTTCGAGTACCTGCAGCGCGAGAACGCGCACTTCACCATCCACGCCGGTGAGGGCTTCGGGCTCCCCTCGATCTGGCAGGCGATCCAGTGGTGCGGCGCCGACCGGCTCGGCCACGGCGTGCGCATCATCGACGACATCGCGGTGGCGGAGGACGGCGAGGCCAAACTGGGCAGGCTCGCGGCTTACGTCCGGGACAAGCGCATCCCGCTGGAGATGGCCCCCACCTCCAACCTGCAGACCGGCGCCGCCGCCTCCATCGCCGCGCATCCGATCGGGCTGCTCCGCCGCCTGTACTTCCGGGTCACGGTCAACACCGACAACCGGTTGATGAGCGCCACCTCGGTGTCCCTGGAGTTCCACAAGCTGGTCGAGGCGTTCGGGTACGACTGGGATGACCTGCAGTGGTTCACGGTCAACGCGATGAAGTCGGCCTTCATCCCGTTCGACGAGCGGCTGGCGCTGATCAACGGAGTGATCAAGCCCGGGTTCGCGCAGCTCAAGTGGCGCGCATGACCTACCGGTCGACGGCGTCCTGGATATTCGGCTGGGTCTGGCTGGCGTTCGCCGCGCTGAACACGGCGGACCTGATCGCCCGGGGGACGATGCCGACCGCGCTGGTGGTCGGCGCGGTGCTGGGCGTGATCACGTTCCTGGTCTTCGTGATGTCGCTGCGGCCTGCGACGATCACCGAGGAGGGCGGGGTCCGGGTTCGCAATCCGTTCCGTACCGCGTTCGTGCCGTGGAACACGGTGGACGGCGTCGAGGTGTCGAACGCGATCACGATCAGGGCGGGGGAGCTGACCGTGCGGTGCTGGACGCCGCAGCCGTCCGCGCGGGAGCGGGCGAAATCGGTCCGGCAGGGCGGTTCCTCCCGGCGGTCCGGGCGTTATCCGACGTCGGAGCCGGTACGGACGAAGGGCGAGCAGGCCGCCGCCGAGGCGATGGCGGGGCGGACGCACGCCGACTGGGTGGCCGAGCAGATCCGCGCGCTGGCCGAGAAGAACAAGCGCAAGACGACCGGAGAGGCCAGCGTGATCTGGTCGCCGTATGCGATCGCCGCGGCTATCGCGACCGCTGTCCTGGTCGTTGCCGCCGCGATCTCATTGGCGTTCTAGAGGCCCAAGGCTTCGGCGATGTCCTGTTTGAGGGCGCTGAGGTCTTGCGCGGCCTGGGCGCGGGTGGTCGCCACGTCGCCGGTTACCGGGAGGACGACCTCCAGGTAGCACTTGAGTTTGGGTTCGGTTCCGCTCGGACGGACCACGACGCGTGCGCCTCCCGCTAGGCGGTAGCGCAGGCCGTCGGTGGGTGGCAGCCCGCCTGCTCCCGATGACAGGTCCTCGGCTGATTCGACCTTCCGGCCGCCCAGTTCGGCCGGGGGTGTGGTGCGGAGCCGGTGCATCGCCTTCGTGATCAAGGACAGATCCTCGACGCGGAACGAGAGTTGGGACGTGGCGTGCAGGCCGTACTTTCTGGCCTGGTCGTCCAGGAGGTCGAGCAGGGTGCGGCCGTCTCGTTTGGCCTGGGCGGCGATCGCGCCGATGGTCAGGGCGGCGCTGATGCCGTCCTTGTCGTGGACCGGCAGGCCCGCGTCCGAGCCGACGCTGTAGCCCAGGGCCTCCTCGTAGCCGTAGATCAGTCCAGGGCCCGCCTTCATGATCCATTTGAAGCCGGTGAGGGTTTCCCGGTAGGGCACGCCGTACGCGTCGGCGATGCGGCCGAGCAGCGACGACGACACGATCGTGGTGGCCACCAGCCTGTCCTGCCCTGACGTGGTGCGCAGCACGTGCTCGCCGAGCAGGCCGCCCACCTCGTCGCCGGTCAGCATCCGGAACCGCCCGTCCGGCAGCCGTGCCCCCACCGCGCAGCGGTCCGCGTCCGGATCGTTGGCGATCACGATGTCGGCCCGTACGGCGGGCGCGGACGCCAGCTCAAGAGCCAGATCCATCGCCCCCGGCTCCTCCGGATTCGGGAACGCCACGGTGGGAAAATCCGGATCCGGCCGATGCTGCGCCCCGACGATCATCGGAGACTTGAACCCGGCCGCGATGAACGCCGCCGCCAGCGTCGACCCGCCCACCCCGTGCAACGGCGTGTACGCGACCCGCAACTCCCGCGCGTTCCCCAGCGCGAGCGAGGTCACCGCCTCCAGGTACGGCTCCAGGATCGCCGCCTGCCCGAGCGTCCGCCAGCCGTCCCCCAGCGGGAGCTCGTCCACCCGGCCGACCGCGTCGATCGCCTGGGAGATCTCGGTGTCCTGCGGCGGCACGATCTGGGCGCCGTCCCCCCAGTAGACCTTGTAGCCGTTGTCGCGGGGTGGATTGTGCGAGGCGGTGACCATGACGCCGGCGTCCGCGCGCAGGTGCCGTACCGCGAAGGCCAGGACCGGAGTCGGGTAGCGGTCGCCCATCACCGCGACGCGCAGGCCCGCGCCGGTGAGCACCGCGGCCGTGTCGCGGGCGAAGACGTCGGAGTTGTGCCGCGCGTCGAAGCCGACCACGACCAGCTTGCCGGGGCCCAGCACGGCCGCCAGGCCCGCCGCCGCGCGCATCACCGTGACCCGGTTCATCCGGTTCGGCCCCGCGCCCAGCTCGCCGCGCAGCCCGGCCGTGCCGAACTCCAGCTTGGCGCCGAACCGGTCGCGCAGCGCCTCCGGGTCGTCCAGCAGGCCCGCCAGCTCGGCCCGGGTCACGGGGTCGGGGTCCTGGGCGAGCCAGTCGGCCGCCAGCAGTTCGAGATCCATGTTCATAGTTTGTTGACGACCTCGCTGAGCAGGACGCCCATGCGTTTCGCGGTCGCCTTGCCCACCGCCAGGACCTCTTCGTGGTTGAGCGGCTCGCCGACCAGGCCCGCCCCCGGGTTGGTGACCAGCGAGATGCCCAGCACCTCGGCCCCGGCCTCGCGGGCCGCGATGGCCTCCAGCACGGTGGACATGCCGATCATGTCCCCGCCCAGCGTGCGCAGCATCCGGATCTCGGCGGGCGTCTCGTACGTGGGGCCGCGGAAGGCCACGTAGACGCCTTCGGCCAGGGTCGGGTCGGCCTCCTTGGCGAGGGCGCGCAGGCGGGGCGAATACACGTTCGTGAGGTCGAGGAAGGTGGAGCCGGTGAGCGGGTTGGCCCCGGTCATGTTGATGTGGTCGCTGATCAGCACCGGCTCGCCGACGCGCTGGGTCTCCGGGCGCAGCCCGCCCGCCGCGTTGGTCAGCACGACCACGCGCACCCCGGTGGCGGCGGCTGTGCGGATGCCGTGCACGACCGGTTCGACGCCGCGGCCCTCGTACAGGTGGGTGCGGCCCAGGAAGATCAGGGCGTAGGTGCCGGATTCGGTGCGCACCGCACGGATGGTGCCGGCGTGTCCGGCCACGGCGGGCGCGGAGAAACCGGGCAGTTCGGTCACCGGCACCTCGGCCAGCGTCTCGCCGATCACGTCGGCGGCGGGCACCCAGCCCGACCCCATCACCAGGGCCACGTCAAAACCGTCCAGACCGGTGCGGGCCTGGAGGGCGGCCGCGGCCTGGGCGGCGAGAGAATACGCGTCGTTACTCACAGGACCGAGCGTACAGAACGGCACGAAGTCTCCCAGCCGCCCCACCTGCCAGAATCATTCATCCGAAATTTCAGCGAAATTTCCCAATGGGTGGCTTGGCCGCGCGGGCATAAGCACAGCCCGCCGTGCCGGAGGATCGGCCAATGTCCCTGCTCAGTTGCCCAGGGAACTGCATGGGCGGCTTCGGAGGTCCTTCACGTAGTCGTCCGGCGCGCCTGCCTTTTCCGCCGCGTCCGCGATGATGCCCAGGTAGCGGGCGGAGGGCAGGCCGCCCTCGTAGGAGTCAAGCACGTAGACCCAGGCCAGCACGTCGCCGTCCAGCGTTGCCACCCGCAGCCGGACGCGCTTGTAGAGGCCGAGTTCGAGGCCCGTCCACCGGTCCAGGGAGGCCTCGTCCCACTCGGGCACGTCGTACAGCACGACGAAGACCTGCTCGTCGCGGTCTTCCACGATGGTGGCGAGGGCACCTTCCCAGTGCACGTCCTCACCGCCGAAGGTCAGCCGCCAGCCGACCAGCCAGCCAGAGCCCCGCATCGGAGAGTGCGGGGCACGCTCAGCCATCTGCTTGGGATCCATGTTGCTGGCGAACGCTGCGTAGACAGGCACAGCGACCTAGCCTAATCCAAGATCTCCCCGCCACGCCCGCCCGCGGGTATTCCACGTGTTATGGCCGCGCCTTCGGCATGGCGCGTCCAATCCCCGCGCCCCCTACGTTAGCTACCCTTCCGATGCGGGAGAATGGGGTATGTGACGAGGATTGTGATCATCGGCGGCGGGCCAGGCGGCTACGAGTCGGCGCTGGTCGCCGCGCAGCTCGGCGCCCAGGTGACCGTCGTCGAACAGGACGGGCCCGGCGGCGCGTGCGTGCTGACCGACTGCGTGCCGTCGAAAACCCTGATCGCCACGTCCGTGCGCAAGCAGGCGCTGCTGGACGCCGAATCGCTGGGGGTGTATTTCACCGGCGGCGAGGACGGCGACGTGGGCGGCGCGGTGGCCGACATGCCGCTGGTCAACGGCCGGGTCAAGGAACTCGCCCACGCCCAGTCCGCCGACATCGCGGCCCGGCTCGCGGCCGAGAACGTGGAGGTCATCCGGGCGCAGGGGCGGCTGGTCGAGCCCCAGGTGGTGCGGGCGGGGAATCGCACCATCCGTGCCGACGTGGTGATCGTGGCCACCGGCGCCACTCCCCGGATGCTGGTCGGCGCCGAGCCCGACGGTGAGCGCATCCTCACCTGGCGTCAGATTTACGATCTGACGGAACTACCGGAACACCTGATCGTGGTCGGCTCCGGGGTGACCGGGGCCGAATTCGCGGGGGCGTACCAGTCGCTGGGATCTGAGGTCACGCTGGTCTCCAGCCGCGACCGGATGATGCCCAACGAGGACGCGGACGCGGCCGAGGTGCTCGAAGGCGTCTACCGGCGGCGCGGCATGAACGTGATGGGCCGGTCCAGGGCCGCCTCGGTCAAGCGCACCGCGCACGGCGTGGTCGTCACGCTGGAGGACGGCAGGACCGCCGAGGGCACCCACTGCCTGATGACCGTCGGCATGGTGCCCAACACCGGCGGCATCGGCCTGGAGGACAATGGCGTCAAACTCGACCGCAACGGCTTCATCGAGGTGGACAAGGTGTCCAGGACCTCCGCGCCGGGTGTGTACGCGGCGGGGGACTGCACCGGCGTGCTCATGCTCGCCTCGGTGGCCGCCATGCAGGGCCGGATCGCGGTCTGGCACGCGCTCGGCGAGGCGGTGCAGCCGATCCGGCTGGCCACCGTGGCCTCCAACATCTTCACCGACCCGGAGATCGCCGCCGTCGGCGTGTCGCAGAAGCAGGTCGAGACGGGGGAGATCGAGGCCAAGGTCGTCAAGCTGCCGCTCGCCACCAACGCGCGGGCCAAGATGCAGGGCTTCAACGACGGCTTCGTCAAGCTGTTCTGCCGCCCGAACACCGGCATCGTGCTCGGCGGTGTGGTCGTCGCTCCACGCGCCTCCGAACTGATCCTGGCCCTGTCGGTGGCCGTGCAACACCGGCTCACGGTGGACCAACTGGCCCACACGTTCGCCGTCTACCCGTCACTGTCCGGCTCGATCACCGAAGCCGCCCGCCGCCTGATGTCCCCACTGACCGCCGGGATCTAGCTGTAGGTCCTGCCCATGCTTGCTCTGACCCGGTGCAGCGCCATCCGCCCGTGATGCACGGCCGCCGCGGCCGCGTGCAGCTCGCCGGGTGTGCGGGCCAGCATCAGGGCCTGCTTGGCCGCCTCGTACGCGTCGAGCGCCGCCCGCCAGTCATGACTGGGCCCGCTCACCGCCTTGACCTTCATCTCGAAGTCGAGCGTGTCGATCTCCTCGCCGAACCGGGTGACATCCTCCTCGGCGGCGTGCCTGGCCATCGCGAACGTGGCGTGGGAGCGCTTCCTGCGCCCGCTGGTGAGCCCCCAGATCAGCAGCGTCATGCTCAGACCGAAAGCGCTGACCAGCACCACCATCAAAGCCGGGGAGATCCCGCCGGAGGAACGGGGGACATCGGTTGACACTGGCGGTTCGTTCTCGGCTGCCTGGGTCTCTTCCGCCGGAGCCACGACCGCGTCGGAGGGGACATTGGTGCCCTCGCCCCGGGCTCCGGTCAGGTTCACATCGCTGGCCTGGATGAACGAGGCCGACGTGATGATCGCTCCGGTGAAGTCGGCGCCCTGCAATTCGGCCTGGGTGAAGGTGGCGCCGGTCAGATCGGCATCCTTGAACACCGTGTGCTGGAGCTGAGCCTGCCCCAGCTTGACGTCCTTCATCTTCGCCTGGCTGAAGTTCGCGGTGCGCGCCTTGATCTGGCCCATCGTGGCCTGGTTGAGGTCGGCCCCGACCAGCTTGGCGTTGGTGAAGGTGGCCTGGGTGAGCACCGCCCGGGCCAGCACCGCCTTGCTGAGATCCGCGTGCGGGAACTCGGCCTGACCCGCCTCGGCGTCGATCAGGATCGCGCCGCGCAGGTCGGCCTGCTTGGCCTCCAGCTGCCCGAGGTCGGCCGAGGTGAGGTCGGCCCCGCGCAGGTCCGCGTACTCCAGGTGGGCCTGGGTGAGGTCGGCCTCCTTGAGCGACGCGCCGCGCAGCACCGCGCCGGTCAGATCGCGCTGGGTCAGATCGAGCTCGTCCAGCTTCGCGTTGGTGAGCGTGGCACAGCGCAGGTTGGCCGGCAGCTGCTCGACCCGGGTGAAACGTTTGCCGCTCAGGTTGGGGCCGCTGCCGACCGCACAGGGACGGGCCGCGGATTCGGCCGCCGTCGCCGGCAGCATGACCGCCAGCACGATGCCCACCAGGACGGTGATGAGCACGGCGAGTAAGGCGACGAAGAGCGGGGTGACACGGGGGGTAATGCGTCGCACGAGGGCCTCCTGGGGGAACACCAAGATTCTCCCACGGCCGCTTACAGTCCCCTTGCAGCCGCCTTGACCATCGCGCGGCGGCTGCACTCCTGCGGCGACCTACCAGTCGCCGCCTCCGAAATCTCCGCCGCCGAAGTCGCCGCCGCCCCAATCGCCGCCGCCGCCGAAGTCGCCGCCGCCGCCCCAGTCGCCGCCGCCGTCAGCGGCCGCACCGTCGGCGTAGCCCGCGCCGTACCCGCCCATGCCCCAGCCGCCGAAGGCGCTGCCGAGCATGGTGCCGACCAGCATGCCGGTCAGCAGGCCGCCACCGTCGAACCCGCCGTAGTAACCCGACGCATACGGCTGGTAGGCCGGACCGGCGTTCCAGTACGGCGCCCGCTGCCCGTTCGGCAGCACGACCTCGCGCATCTGCGGGTCGAAGCCCCGCTCGATGGCCTGGGCGTCCATCGCGCAGGCGGGCACGTCCCGTAGCGCGCCCCCGGGCGGAGCCCAGCGCACGTTGCGGACCGAAGGCCCGTGCTGCGGGTTGAAGAAGCAGGGGGCCAGCCGTTCCGGCACCGGCTCCTTGTTGACCTTCGCCTTCACCACGGCCAGCGCGTAGCGGCCGTCCTCCAGCGTGGCGGTGACCGTGCGCAGCTCGTCGGCGCGCTTGGTCGCGGCCAGCTCGGTCTTGGCCTTCTCGTAGGAGTCGAGCGCGTGCTGCCAGTCGGTGTCGGTGCCGGCGGCGGGCAACATGCGGGCATCCAGGTCCAGCGCGGTGATCTCCTCGCCGAACTTGGTCACGTCCTCCTCCACCGTCACCTTGACGGCGGCCAGCTCGGCGGCCTGCTTGGCCTCGCGCTGCCGCTTCATCCGGCGGGAGATGAGCCACAGGCCACCGCCGCCGATCACGGCGACGCCCAGCAGCCCGTACCAGATCGCGGCTGAGCCCGCGCCCGGGTTGGCCATCGACTTCGTGCTCAGCGCCTCGCGCCGCTCGCCGCCGACGACCAGGTTGACCCGGTTCACGAAGTCCTTCATGCCGTCGACGACGTCACTGTTGTGGGCGGTGGCCAGAGTGGCCAGATCGGCGGGCGCGCCGGTCGGAATCGCCGAGGATCCGGCGAACAGGCTCATGCCGTCCAGCACGGTCACGGTCGCAGCGGATCGTCCCGCCTTGTCCAGGGCGGCGATCGCCTGGGTGATGAACTGGCCCGCCTCGGCCTCGGTGACCGAGCCATCGGGCAGCGCCACCCCGTAGATCTTGGACTTGGATCCCTTCAGCGCCTCGCGGACTCCGGCCTGCTGCTCGGAGTTGAGCGGCGAGCCGGACAGGACGAAGAGCGGGTCTCCGGACTGCCAGCTGGCCAACGCGGTTGCCACGTCAGGTGGGGCGGCGGCGGCGCGTGCCGCCGGGCTCAGCATGAACAACGCTGCCAGCCCGACGAACAGAGCCGCCGCGGCGGCCCCCACGCGGCGCAGCGGATGGGTCTTGGTCACGGCTTTCAGGCCTCCTTCGCCCTTCAGGACGAACGGCGATGCGCGATGGTTCCCTCATCCCCACCGTATCCGGCGAATGAGGAACCCACGCACGGTCACGCTTCCTTGATCTCACAGATGACCGACCCGGCGGTCACCGTCTGCCCGACCGCCGCGGCCAGGCCGGTGATCGTGCCGGATTTGTGCGCGGTCAGCGGCTGCTCCATCTTCATCGCCTCCAGCACCACGATGATGTCCCCGGCGGCCACCGCGTCCCCGTCCGCGCACACCACCTTCACGATGGTCCCCTGCATCGGGCTGACCAGCGCGTCCCCGCTCGCCGCCGCCTTCCTCGCCCCACCACCCGCCCGCCTGAGCGCCCGCTGCGCCTGCCTCGTCTCGGTACGGCCACCGCCCGCGAACCCAGCCGGAAGCACCACCTCCAGCCGTTTCCCGCCCACCTCCACGGTGATCCGCTCCCGCCCCTCGGCCTCGGCCACCTCGACCGGCCCGGCGTACGGCGGGATCTGGTTCACGAACTCGGTCTCGATCCACCGGGTGTGCACCGCGAACGGCTCGCCGGTGAACGCCGGGTCGTCGACCACCGCGCGATGGAACGGCAGCACGGTCGGCATGCCGTCGATCTCGAACTCGGCCAGCGCCCGGCGGGCCCGCTCCAGGGCCTGCCGCCGGGTCGCCCCGGTCACGATCAGCTTGGCCACCAGGGAGTCGAACGACTGGGGGACGGTCATCCCGGCCTCGTAGCCGGAGTCGAGCCGCACTCCGGGGCCCGCCGGGGCGCGCATCGCGACCAGCGTGCCCGGCGCGGGTAGGAAACCGCGGCCCGCGTCCTCCGCGTTGATCCGGAATTCGATGGAGTGGCCGCGCAGCACGGGGTCGTCGTAGCCGAGCGCCTCCCCGTCGGCGATCCGGAACATCTCGCGGACCAGGTCCACGCCCGCCACCTCCTCAGTGACCGGGTGCTCCACCTGGAGGCGGGTGTTCACCTCGAGGAACGAGATCGTGCCGTCCTGGCCGACCAGGAACTCGCAGGTCCCGGCGCCGACGTAGCCGGCCTCGCGGAGGATGGCCTTGGAGCTGTCGTACAGCAGGGTGAGCTGGTCGTCGGTCAGGAACGGCGCCGGGGCCTCCTCGACCAGCTTCTGGTGGCGGCGCTGCAGCGAGCAGTCCCGGGTGCTGACCACGACGACGTTGCCGTGGCTGTCGGCCAGGCACTGGGTCTCGACGTGCCGGGGGCGGTCCAGGTAGCGCTCCACGAAACATTCGCCCCGGCCGAAGGCGGTCACCGCCTCGCGGACCGCCGATTCGTACAGGCTGGGGATCTCCGTCAGGGTTCTGGCCACCTTGAGGCCGCGCCCGCCGCCGCCGAAAGCCGCCTTGATCGCGATTGGCAGGCCGTGCTCCTCGGCGAAGGCGACGACTTCGTCCACGCCGGAGACCGGGTCAGCGGTGCCCGCCACCAGGGGCGCGCCGACCCGCTGGGCGATGTGCCTGGCCTGGACCTTGTCGCCGAGCGCGGTGATCGCCGCCGGGGGCGGGCCGATCCAGGTCAGCCCCGCGTCCAGGACAGCCTGGGCGAAGGCGGCATTCTCGGCCAGGAAGCCGTAGCCGGGGTGCACCGCGTCCGCGCCGGTCTCCCGCGCGATCGCCAGCAGCTTGCCGATGTCCAGGTACGTCTCCGCCGGGCTCTGGCCGTTCAGCGCGCGGGCCTCGCCGGCGACCTTCACGTGTAGCGCGTCCAGGTCCTGGTCGGCGTAGACGGCGACGCTGCCCAGTCCCGCGTCCGCGCACGCGCGGGCGATCCGAACGGCGATCTCACCGCGATTGGCGATCAGGACCTTTTCCACTGGAGCTCCTCCCTGACTACAACGTGAGCACGTAGATCGTGAGGGCCGGCGCGATTGGGGACTTTTCCACCGGAGCTCCTCCCCTGACTACAACCCTGACATGGGGAGTGTAGGCAGGGGCTTAGTGTTTTTCCGATGCGCCCCCTTGCTCTTTGACTTTGTCGCCCTCTCATACGGATGGACGACAGTTCCTGACAGCTCTCATAACCGCTGGGCATAACCTGGGCAATTCCCGTCTGCGAGATCTACGGTGGGGGCGCCCCAACGTCGGCGAAGGGAAACGAGATGAGTCACAGCTTGCTCGGCGGCGATCCCGCGGAAATGCAGAGCATGGCCGCGCAGTTCACCCAGCAGGCAGACCAGGTCCGGGCGACCATGGCGAGCCTGGACCGCGAAGCGGCCAAGGTCGGCACCGTCTGGACCGGCGCAGGCGCGCAGCGCTTCCGGGATTCCTGGCAGAGCTACCGCGCCGCCTTCCAGCGCATGTCCGAAGAGCTCAACGAGGCGTCCCGGGTGATCAACACCTACCGAGGAAACATCGAGTCGGCCACGCGCTAGCTCGGGTTCGGGACGGCGGCCTGGATGGGGGTGGCACTCCCCGACACAACCAGCAGGCCGCGCCCCGGCGGGCCCCCGGTCGCACCCCGGGGCAGCCGGACGTTGAACAGGTCGCCGTCGGCCGGGCTCTGCACCGATAACAGCACGCCGGTCCGCGACTTCCGGGCCTCCGCCACGAAGCTGCGGTATGCCGTGGCCAGATCCCCCGTCGTCCCCGCGATCAGCAGCCCGTGCTCACCGTCGCGGGCGGTCCGGAGGATCTCGTCCAGCGCGGAGCCCAACGCCGAATCCGGCGAAATCAACTCAGCGTCATCCACGATCACGACGTATCGCCCCTGCTCCCTGCCCTGCCCCGCGCCTTGTTCGTCGTCCAGTCCGTTGCCTTCGGCCACGCCTTGCGCCTGGTCCGATTCTTCGCCCTGGGGCGCGGCTTGCGCGTGATCCGATCCCTTGCCGTGCGCCGCGCCTTGTTCGTGCTGTTCCTTGCCTTGAGCCGCGCCCGGTTCGACGCCCTGACGTCTCCCTTGGGCGCCCTGCTCGACGTCCTGATGCCTAGCTCGGCTCGCGTCCGGTTCGATGTCCTGATACGTGCCCTGGGCCGTGCCCGCTTCCTGGTGTTCTGTGCCCTGAGTTGCGCCCGCTTCGATGTCCTGATGTCTGGCTTGAGTCGCGCCCTGATCGACGCCCTGATCCTTGGCTTGAGTCGCGTCTAGTTCGATGTCTTGGCGCTTGGCTTGGGTCGCGTCCTGTTCAAAGCCTTGATGCTTGCCCTGGGTCGGGTCTTGTTGTGGTTGCTTGCGCTGGGTCGGGTCTTGTTCGATGTCCTGGTGTTTGCCCTGTTCTTCGCCGTTTTCGTTGCTCTGATTGGCTTTGTTCTGCTTGGTGTGCTTGGCGAGGAGTTCGAGGGGGTCGATTGCGCCCGGGATGCCGCCGAAGCTGCCCTCGCCGGTGGCCTCCTCGCGGAGGCTGCGGGCGTTTCCGTCCAGAACGGCCAGGACGCCGCGGAGCTCTCGGAGTGGGCTTCGGCGGGGGGCGATGATCAAGACGGGGACGCCTCGGTCGAGGAAGGATTGGGCCGCTGTCAGGAGTGTGGAGGAGCGGCCGGAGCGGGCAGGGCCGGCGACGACCGCGGCCGGGCCGTGGGCCAGCAGGTCGAGACCCGAGGGGGTGAGCGCGTCGCCGCCCGCGCCGATCAACGTCCACAGCGGGGATGGCGGGGTGAAGTCCGGGGTCAGGTCCATGACCTGGGCCGCGGTGATCCGGGTGGGGAGGGCATCCACCCGCAGGGGGTGCTGGTGCTGGGGTTTGCTGGCCGCACGGGCCAGGGCCTGGAGGGCCGCGACTTGGGCTGGGCCTGAGGGGTCTTCGGCCAGGAGTGCGATCTGGCTTTCGACGATGCCCTGCTCGGACATGGCGAGCGCTCGGCCGTTCGGCATGCTCGCGGGGAGGTTCTTCGGCGGGAGTCCGGCGAGGCCGTAGTCGGCGGGGTCGGCCAGGCGGAGCACCAGGCGGTCCTCGAAGACGGTGGAGATCTGGCCGAGCAGTCCGGAGCGGTCGGAGGTGACTACGGCGCGCAGCCCCACGGCCGGGCCCTCGCGGAGCAGCTGGAGCATGGCGTCGATCATGCGGCCGTAGTCGTAGTTCTCGAAGGCGGCGACGTAGCCTTCCCAGCGGTCGAGCATCAGGGTCAGCCAGGGTTCGCGGAGGCCGCCCGCGCGGGCCTCGGCCAGGGAGGCGTAACCGGCGTCGGCCAGCACGTGCTGGCGGCGGCCGACTTCGGCGCGGAGGCGGGTGAGCAGGCGTTCCACCCGGTCCAGCTGGTCGCGGGTGACGACGGCGCCGCAGTGCGGGAGGGCGACCAGGGGCAGCAGGGCGCCTGAGCCGCAGTCGATCACGTGTAGGTGCATGTCGTCGGCGGAGGTGTGGGCGGCGATCGAGCCCGCGATCGTGCGCAGGGCGGTGGAGCGCCCGCTTCTGGCGGTGCCGGCGATGAGGAGGTGGCCGGTGCCGAGGGTCAGCGGGCGGGTCCGCTGGGCCCACGGCAGGTCCGAGACACCGAACGGGATCTCGCCTGCCCGCCCGGACGGGCTTCCGGTGGAGCTTCCGGTGGAGAGCCCGATTGGGTTTCCGGAGGGGCCTCCGGTGGCGAGTCCGATGGGGTTTCCGGAAGGGCTTCCGGTGGGGAGTCCGGCGGAAAGCCCGATGGCGCTTCCGGTGGAGCTTCCGATCGAGAACCCGATGGGGCTTCCGGAGGGGTTTCCAGTGGAGCTTCCGGTGGGGAGTAGGACCTGGTCGGGGAGTGGCGGGAGCCAGGGGCTCGGCTGTTCTGGGATCGAGCGGGTGACCGTGCGGACTTGGTCGACGAGCCTCGCCAGGTCGGTTGTGCCGGAAATTTCGATATTCCGGCTGGTCAGCGGGTGGCCGAGGGCCGCCCATGGGAGGTCACTGATCCGTACCTCGCCGCTCGGGTTCGCGCCGCCGGGGGCTCGGCCGCCGATCCGCGCGGCCTGCACGGCGATCGCCGGGCCCGAGCCGGAGCGGACGTAGCAGCGGCCCGGCAGAGTCTTCGGGATGTGCGCGGCCTCGGGGCCGTCGATCACGTCGGCGGATTCGTGGGTGTCGGTGACGCGCAGGGCGATGCGCAGGGAGGTGTTGGCCTGGATGTCGGCGGTGACGACGCCGCCCGGGCGCTGGGTGGCGAGAATCAGGTGGATGCCGAGGGATCGGCCGCGTCTGGCGATGTCCACCAGGCCGTCCACGAAGTCGGGGAGCTCGGCCACCAGGGCCGCGAACTCGTCGATGATCAGTACCAGCCGGGGGAGCGGGGGCAGCTGGTCCTTCGCGGTCGTCCAGACCGCGCCCGCGCTCGGCCGGTCGAACAGGCCGGTGACCTTGGTCTGGGTCACGCCGGAGGCGCCGAGGACCCAGGTCGTGCCGCGTTCGGCGGCGTCCCTGGCCTCCAGGTAGTCGTCGATGTCCTTCGCGCCCGCGTCCAGGAGTAGGCGTTCGCGGCGGCGGATCTCGGCGGCCAGGGAGGTCAGGGCGCGCTGGGTGAGGTGGCCGTCCAGGTCGCTGACCATGCCGACGGTGTGCGGGAGCCGTACACACTCTTTGAAGGCGGCGCCGCCTTTGTAGTCGATCAGGACGAATGTCATCTCGTCGGGGCGGTTGGCCACGGCCAGGGAGCTGATCAGCGTCTGCAGGAGTTCGGACTTGCCCGCGCCGGTGGTTCCGGCGATCAGGGCGTGCGGGCCGTCCCGGCGCAGGTCCACCGCGTACGGACCTTCGGGGCCGATGCCGATGATGGCGCGGGTGCCCCGGCCGGGGGGTTTGGTGAGGTCGATCAGGTCGAGCAGGCGGGCGGCCGAGGGGAGCGCGGTGGCGTCGTCGTCGCGGCTCACATCGCGCAGCGGGGCCAGGGCCCGGGCCATCCGGTCCGCCCAGCGGGCGGAGACCTGGTCGGCGCGGATCCGGCCGAGGGCGTCCAGGCCGCCGCCGCGGAGCCGCAGGGTGCCGCCCTGGGCGCAGGAGACCACGGTGGCGCACTCCTCGGGGAGTAGCGCCTGGTCGTCGTCGATGGCGATCGTGTAGACCCCGGCGGGTGGGCCTTGCCTGAGCACCTGCGGCATGCCCGGGAGGCCGCGCAGCACCTGCGCGCCGTCCAGCACGACGAGGACGTCGTAGGGGCGCTCGTCGTAGGTGCCGAATGTGGGTTCCGCGGGTCGCGGGGTTCCCCGGCCGAGCTCGTTCCAGCCAGCGGGGCCGCCGGTGAGGCGGCCGGGGCGCAGGAGTGGGGCGTTCTCCTCGTCCAGGCGTTCGGTGATCAGCGCGGCCAGTTCGGCGACCCGGCGGGCCGCGGCGTCCGGGTCGGCGCCGATGAGGGCGACGCTGTCGGTGACGTGGGTGACGCAGTGCGGGAGCCAGCGGACCCAGCCCCACTGGTCGGCGCCGTCGGGGTGGGCGGAGATGACGACGATGGCCAGGTCGCGGGGGCTGTGCAGGGCCGCGGCCTGGCCGACCAGCCAGCGGGCCGTGCCGAGCGCGACCCGCCTGGGGCCGGTGAGTCCGGCCACCCCCAGGCGGCGCATCGCCAGCGCGACCGGGACGTTGCGTGCGGTCGGCGGGTCCTGCTGGGCCGGTTCGAACTCGATCTCGGCGGGCAGGTCCGCGAGGCCGACGCGGAGGCGCAGCGCGTCCTGATCGTGGGTTCTGCGCTCCCAGAGTCGCCGCCGGGGGCCGGTCGCGGTCAGCAGCAGCTCGGCGGGGTCTGGGGCGGCAGCCCGCCGCGCCTTCTCGTTCTCGGTGCGCGCGGCGTCGACGCGTCGGGTGAAATCCTCGGTCTCCTGGCGGAACTCCTTGAGCGCCTGGCGGTGCTGCTTGCGCCCGTGCCTGCGGTCGCTGATCCACTGGCCGATCATGATCATGGGGGTCATGAACGCGATCAATAGGAAGTACCAGGCGTTAAAGACAACCGCCATGACCACGCCGAACACCGCCGGCAGGAACGCCGCCAGCAGCTGCAGCCGCATGCCCTCGGCACGTTTCGGCTCCTGCGGCACCGCGAACGACACCACCCGCTCCGGCAACCGCAACCGTGGCGGCCGGTTGTAGGCGAGCCCGCCATCAGGCAACGCGTCCAGATGGGCGTCCGGCGGCTCGATCGCGCCAACAGAGAACACCGAATTGCCACACGCCAGCATCACCCCCTCACCCCAGGCGACAGGCGCGCCAACCGGCTCCCCGTCCAGCGTCGGAGCCTGGCCTGCGCCTCCCGTAGAGAGGGCCCGAGCATTGGCGGAAGATCCGCCGGCCTCTCCTGAAGAGTGCCCTCGGGGGTTGGCTGAAGATCCGCCCGCGCTCCCCGAAGGGTAGGCCGGATCATCGGCTGAGAAGCCGGTCGTGCTTCCCCGAAGTCCGGTTGGATCTTTGGTCGAAGATCCGCCTGCGAAGCTGTTGGGGCGCTTGGGTGAAGAATGTGGTGAGGACGTTGACGGAGGGTTTATCGGAGATCTGGATGAAGATCTCGTTGTGGGTTTTGCGGGGTCTGGCGGGGTTCTGAACGATGATCCGGCCTCGACGGTGATCCCCGAGGGAACCAGGCGGATGATGACCGCCTCGGCTCCCAGGCCCGGATCCGGCACGGTCACCGCGCACGCCGGATCCGATCCGATCACATGTGTGCCCAGGCCAAGCCGGTGCACCGCCCCCGCCCCCGGGCCCCCGACGACACGCAACTCCACCATCCCTGCGGGCTCTTCAATGACCGTCGCCATCGCCGCCCGCCGGTCCAGCGCGATCCGATCGCCCTCCCGGAGCAGCCCGAAGACCCGTGCCGCCGGGTCAAGCCGCTGCCCGTCCAGCCACACCTCCGTGTGGGCCGGTTCCTGGGCTTCGCGATCCATCCCGTACGGCGCTCGCGCGCGCGGCAGGCGCACCACGTTCGACGGCCGCGAATTCGGGTTTTCCAACGCCCTGGCCAGCGCGGCGACGGTCGTGCTCTCGTCCCCTTCGACGATGACATCCCGGTTGGCGACGGTCCCGGGGCTGCCGACCACAGTGATCGCTATCCGCATCTGCGGCTCCAATGGTGGGGGGCGGGGTCAAGGTACAGAAGCAGCCCGAAGGCCACTCGGGTTATGCGGATCCGGTAACACGCGAGTCATTGAACACCCCTGTGGACAGCTCGCTACGCCACCCTGTGGATGACCGCTCGAACCGGTGGATATCGCTGTGGATAACTCCCGACCCTGTGGACAAACCCGGACCAATCCGCGTCCGACCAGCGCATGAAGTGCCCGTAATCGTTCTGATAAACACGAATCACCTTCACGTTCACTGAACGCCCCTGTGGATAACTTTGGGCGGGATGGCCTCCCGGATGGGCCCGGGGTTCTCCCACCCACCCAGCCCTCTGTTTCCCCTCGGGCTCCGCCCGCCCCCGCCATCGCCGTGGTCGCGCGGACGAGAATGGCAGCCACGGCATCGTGGTTCTTGCCCCCCCCCCCCCCGCTGGG